>DASRBU010000430.1:0-12241 GCA_035653475.1 Candidatus Dormiibacterota bacterium
TCCGGAACCCGGAGCCCCCGCCACTCGGCGGGGCGGGTGAACTGCGGATACCCCCCGGGGTCGGAGCCGAAGGCATCCCGGGCCAGCGATCCCTGGTCGCCCAGGACGCCGGGGACGAGACGGGCCACGACGTCGATCACCACCATGGCCGGAATCTCGCCACCGCTCAGGATATAGTCGCCGATCGAGATCTCGCGGTCGGCGATGGCCTGGCGGACGCGGTCGTCCACGCCCTCGTAGCGGCCGCAGATGAGGATCAGGCCCGGCTCTCCGGCCAGGTCCCTGGCCATCTCCTGGTGCAGCCGCTCCCCCCAGGGCTCGAGCAGGATCACCGGTCCCGGGTTCCGGGGCCGGATCGCCTCCACGGCCGCGAAGATGGGCTCCGGCTTCAGCACCATGCCGGGACCTCCGCCGAAGGGCGCGTCGTCCACCTGGCGGTGGCGGTCGGTGGCGAAGGCCCGCAGGTCGTGCGCCTGGAGCTCGACCAACCCCCGCCGGATGGCGCGGCCGACCACGCCGTGCTCGAAGACCGGCCCGAACAGCTCGGGAAAGATGGTGACCACGTCGAACCTCACCGCCGAGCCGCTCAGGCCTCCTCCACCTCCAGGATCCAGTCCGCCACGGTCACCCGGCGGTGCTCGAGGTCGACCTCGAGCACCGCCTCGCGGACGGCCGGGATCAGGTGCTCCTGCTCCCCCTGTCGCGCCACCCACACGTCGTTGGCCGGCATCGGCCATACCTCGGCCAGGGTGCCCAGCTCCGAGCCACCGGCCGTGGCCACCGACAGGCCCACCAGCTCGTGGTGGTACCAGGCGGCATCGGGAAGGGGATGGACCTCCTCCTCCGGCACCTCCAGGTAGCGACCCCGCACCGCTTCCGCGGCGGTGCGATCCCCGAGCCCCTGCAGCTTGACCACGGTCCAGGCCGGACGCGGCCGGCTCCACTCCACCCGGAGCCGGCGGCCGTCCAGGTGCAGCTCAGAGCCGGGCGCGAACCGCTCCGGGAAGTCGGTCAAGGACGACACCTTGACGGCTCCCCTGAGCCCGAACGGCCCCACGATCCGCCCGACCCTGACCACGGGCGCGACTCACCTCCCGGTCGCCAGGTCCACGAAGACCCGTTTGCGGTCGCGCAACGAGGCCACGCGGACCAGGGTCCTCAGGGCCTCGATGTTGCGACCCGCCTTCCCGATCAGGCGGCCCAGATCCTCGTCGGCCATGCGGACCTTGATGGCGATGGTGCCCCGGCCTCGATCCACCGAGTGCACCTCGACCTGCTCCGGCCGATCCGCCACCGACTTGGCGACGAACTCGACCAGGGCCCGGTAGTCGATGCCGGGACGATCCGGATAGGGCCGGCGGAAGCTGCCGTCGCGGCCGCCCCGGAATCCGCCCCCGTAGCCGCTACGCCTGAACGGCGGTCGATCCTGACTTTCTCGACGCTGCATAGCGCTCAAGGATGCCCTCCCTCTTGAGGAGCGTGCGGGCGGCCTCCGAGGGTTGCGCCCCCCGGTCCAGCCAGAGCATGACCTTCTCCTCGTCGATCTTGAGGGTGGCGGGCTCGGTCAACGGGTTGTAGTAGCCCACCTGCTCGATGAACCTGCCGTCGCGGGGCGAACGGGCGTCCGCGACCACGAGGCGGTAGAAGGGCCGCCGCTTGGCCCCCATCCGCCTCAGCCTGATCTTGACCAATCCGTCGCTACCTCCTTGCGTGGAACATGGGTTGGACACGGCCCGCGCCTCACCCCGCCCCGAAGCCGAAGAGGCGGCCGAGTCTGGGCCGGCGCCGGCCGGCGCCGCCCCCCAGGCCGAACTGCCGGGCCATCAGCTGCATCTGCTCGCGGGCCTTCAGCAGCCGGTTCACATCCGTCACCCGGGTGCCGCTTCCGGCGGCGATCCGCCGCCGGCGCGAGCCATCGATGATCTCCGGGCGGGCCCGCTCGGCCCTGGTCATGGACAGGATGATGGCCTCCATCTTCCGGATCTCGACCTCGGGGTCCGTGTCCTCCAGCTGGCCCTTCAGCTGGCCGGCCCCCGGCAGCATCTCCAGCACGCTCTGGAAGGAGCCCATGCTGCGCAGCTGGCGGAGCTGGACCAGGAAGTCGTCGAAGGTCAGGTGCCCGCTGCGCAGGTGCTTCTCCACCTGTCGGGCCTCCTGGCGGTCGACCACGCGCTCGGCCCGCTCGATCAGGGTGAGGACGTCCCCCATGCCCAGGATCCGGGAGGCCATGCGGTCGGCACGGAAGACCTCCAGGTCGCCGACCTTCTCGCCCACCCCGGCGAACCGCACCGTCTGGCCGGTGGCGAACTTGAGCGAGAGCGCGGCCCCGCCCCGGGCGTCGCCGTCCAGCTTGGTGAGGATCACCCCGTCGATCCCCACCGCCTGGTGGAAGGCCGCACCCACCGTGACCGCGTCCTGCCCGGTCATGGCGTCCGCGACCAGGAACGACTCCGTCACCGGCACCGCCTCGCGGATCCGGCGGATCTCGTCCATCAGCTCGGCCTCGACCACGTGCCGGCCAGCGGTGTCGAGCACGATCACGTCGCAGGCCGCGGCGGCGGCCGCCCCCAGCGCCCCGCGCGCGATCGCCTCCGGCGCCTCGCGGCCGGTGTGGAAGGGGATCCGCTCGCGCTCCGCCAGCACCCGCAGCTGCTCCACCGCCGCCGGACGCCGCAGGTCCAGGGCCACCACCATGGGGCGATGGCCCTCGGCCCGGGCCAGGTGGGCCAGCTTGACGGCGGTGGTCGTCTTGCCCGAGCCCTGCAGCCCGGCCAGCAGGATCACGGTCGGCGGTCGGTCGGCGTAGACCAGGCCCCGGTCGTTGCCGCCCAGGAGCTGGGCCAGCTCCTCGTGCACGACCTTGATCACCTGCTGGCTCGGGGTCAGGCTCTGGCTGACCTCGGCGCCCACCATGCGGGAACGGACGCGCTCCACGAACTGCTTGACCACCCGGTAGTTGACGTCCGCCTCGAGCAGGGCCAGGCGCACGTCGCGCAGGGCGGCGTCCACGTCCTCGGCCCGCAGCACACCCCGCCCCCCCAGCTTGCGCAGGGTGGTGCTCAGACGCTCGCTCAGGCTCTCGAACATCAGGCGCGGCTCACCTCCTGCTCCAGCCGTACCAGACGGCGGCGGATCTCCGCCAGGTCGCGCGCCAGCGCGGCCCGGAGCGCCCGCCGCCGTTCCTCGGCCGCCAGCAGGCCGAGGCGACTCTCGTACTCCTCCAGGGCCTGGCCGGCGCGACGCACCAAGTCGTGCACCGCAGCCCTGGAGGTCTCCCGGCTGCGCGCGATCTCGGAGAGCGACCAGTCGCGGCGAAGGTAGAGCTCGAGCACCTCCCGCTGCTGCACGGTGAGCAACGGCCCGTACCGTTCGAACAGCTCCACCTGCCGCTGCCGTGAGGACAGCGCGTCAAGGCTCAAGCCTTAACGAGCCTATCACGTCCGCCCCCCGCGCCGCCGCGCGGAGGGGCCGGCGCCTCCCAGCCCGAACTCGGCTGAGCTTTTCTGATATTGAGATTTTGATTTTTCTCTGCATTGATGACAGCGTTGTCCCCCATGACCAGGTTGCATTTCCTTATAGCGTTCCCTATCACCCTGGCCGGGGTCCTGTGGGGCACCCGCCCCGTTCAGGCCTACACCGTGCAGCCCGGTGACACGCTGTGGAGCCTCTCCCAGCGAAGCGGCGTTCCGGTCGATCAGCTCGCCCGCCAGAACGGGATCGCCGATCCCAACCGCATCCTGGTGGGCCAGCAGCTCACGCTCGCCCCCGCCGCCCCGACGGCCGTCTACACCGTCCGCCCGGGCGACACCCTGTGGGCGATCGCACAGCGGTTCGGCGTCTCCGTCGCCGACCTGGAACGGCTCAACGGCGTCTCCGATCCCCGACGCCTGCTGCCGGGTCAGGTGCTCCGCCTCGGCGTCCAGCGCGGCCCCGAGGCGGTGAGCGGAGCCGCGGCACGGCAGCTACTGCTGCGCGCGGCCGAGGTGGAGCAGGTCGACCCCAACCTGGTGCTGGCCGTCTCCCTCTGGGAGAGCGGCTACAACAACTCCATGATCTCCCGGGACGGGGCGGTCGGTCTGATGCAGATCTTGCCCTCCACCGCCGCCTGGGCCGGGCCGTCCCTGCTCGGACGCCAGGTGGACATCTACCGTGCCTGGGACAACGCGCTGCTGGGGGCGGCCCTGCTGCGACACTACCTGGAGGACTTCAAGGGCGACGTCAGGCTGGCCCTGGCCGCCTACTACCAGGGGGAGTCGGCCACCAGGCGCTACGGCATCTATCCCAGCAGCCGAAACTACGTCAACGGCATCCTGGCCCTGCGCGCTCGCCTGGCGGCGAGCGGCTAGCGGACGGGCCCGCTCCCGCCCGGCCCGACCACACCCCTGCATCCCGGCCGCCCCGGGGCGGCCGACCGCGACCGGGGCCCGGGCGGTGGTCGCACCGACCCGGGGCCCCCGGCGGCGGGAGGGGCGAGGCGGCCGTCCGGCCGGCGACGGCGAGCCCGTAGACTCGCAACGTGCTCACCGCCATCATGCTCGTCCGCGCCAGGCGCGAGGCCCTGCCCACGTTGGGCCCCCGGCTGGCCGAGGTCAGGGGGGTGGCCGAGGTCTACACGGTCACCGGCGACTGGGACTTCGTGGCCATGGTGCGGGTTCGCGAACACGAGGAGCTGGCGACGGTGGTGACCCGGGAGATCGCCCGGCTCGAGGGCATCGAGCGTACCCGGACCATGGTCGCCTTCCAGCAGTTCTCACCCCACGATCTCGAGGCCATGTTCGGCCTCGGGGCGGAGGGCTGAGCCGTGCTCGAGGTCGCGCTCGAGGCCGCCCGGGCGGGCGCAGCGGTCCTGCGGCGCACCGGGCTCGGCCACCACCGCGGGCAGCGCAAGGCCCTGCCCGGCGACTACGTGACCGAGCAGGACCGGGCCAGCGAGGCCGCCATCCTCGAGGTGCTGGGGCGTCGGGCCCCGGGCATCCCGGTGCTGGCCGAGGAGACCGGGGGCGCCACCGCGGGCACCCGCTGGGTGGTCGATCCCCTGGACGGCACCGCCAACTGGATCCACGGTCTGCCCGTGGTCGGCATCTCGGTGGCCCTGCTCGACCGGGGGGAGCCGAGGCTGGGCGTGGTGGTCGCGCCCTGGCTGGGCCTGGAGTTCGCGGCCGAGCGAGGACGGGGGGCCACGCTCAACGGCGAGCCCCTCCCCCGGCTGGGGGAGGGAGACCCCGCCACCGCCATCGTGGCCACCGGCTTCCCCTTCCGGCGCAAACACCTGCTCCCGCGCTACCTCCCGGTCTTCGAGGGCGCCCTCCGCCGTTTCGAGGACCTCCGCCGGGCGGGGGCGGCCTCGCTCGACCTGGCCTGGACGGCTTCCGGCACCTGCGACGGCTTCTTCGAACTCGGCCTCGGCCCCTGGGACGTGGCCGCGGGAGCGGCGCTGGTCCTCGAGGTGGGCGGACGGGTCAGCGACTGGCAGGGCCGCGACCGCTGGCTCGAGAGCGGGGACATCCTGGCCGCGCCCCCGGCGGTCCACGAGGCGCTCCTGGAGCTGGCCGGGCGCGGCTGAGCCGCGGCCTCACCCGAGCCGGCCGCGCAGTCGTCTGAGCGGCAGGTCGACCAGGCTGCGCCACTGCTGGCGGAGCGCCAGGCCGATCGGGACGGCCGCGCGGCGGCCGCGACGCGGGGTGGTGCGCGCGGCCAGGACGGCGGCTCGGAAGTCCTCGGCGGTGCGACCCGGGAACTCGGTCAGCGCCCCGCCGAGGTCGTGGGGCCCGAAGTGGCTGTCGCTGGCCCCCACGGCAGCGCCCAGCCGCTCCCGATGGGCCTCGTAGAAGCCGGCCAGGAGCCGCCTCCGCCCGGCCGACATGGGCGCGGTGTGGACCAGCTCGATGGCGTCGACGGGGTGCCGCTCGATCAGGCGAAGGAGCATCCCCGGCTGACAGGAGGCGAAGTAGGTGGGCATGAACGGGTGCGGGATGACGGCCAGGCCCCCCTGGTCGTGGATGGCCCGAACCGTGTCCTCCAGGCTCATGCCGCTCCGCACCGGACGCTCCAAGAACCAGCCGAGGACGTGCGTCTGGGCGGGCCAGCGGGTGGTGATCTCCTGCCCCTGTACGACCGCCACCCCCACCTCCTGACCGCGCTCCCACACCTCACGGGCCGCGGCCATGGTGTCGTGATCGGTGACGGCGATCAGGGCCAGCCCGGCGGCCCGGGCCGCGGCCACCAGCTCCGCCGCCGTGGCCATGCCGTCGGAGGCAACGGTGTGGCAGTGGGGGTCGGCGAGGGAGATCACCGCTCGAAGGTCGGGGCTCCGCCGGGGCGCATCTCGTGCCGGCATGGTAGCCCGCGCGCCGGGCGCCGCGCTGGCCTGCTCCGATCGGAGGGGCAACTGCGCCGCCCGACCGCCCCAGGGGCCTCCTCCACGAGGGCGAGCTCCCGCCGGCCGCGGCCGGCGGGGCGCGCGTCCCGGGTCACCCCGGTTGCCCGGCCTCCTCCCCGAAGAGCGAGGCCGCGAACCGGTGCACGTCGAAGGCCACCAGATCGGCGGGCTCCTCCCCCACCCCGAGCAGCTTGGTGGGCACCCCCAGCTCCGACTCGATCGCGATCACCGCGCCCCCCCTGGCCGTGCCGTCCATCTTGGCCAGCACCAGGCCGGTGATGGGAAGCGCGGCGCCGAACCCGCGGGCCTGGGAGAGACTGGACTGGCCCAGGTTGCCGTCCAGGACCAGGAGGGATTCGTGGGGGGCCCCGGGCAGGGCCTTGCCGGCGACGCGGGCCACCTTGGCCAGCTCGTTGAGCAGGTTCTGCTGGGTCTGGAGGCGGCCGGCGGTGTCGACCAGGACCACCCCGTGCCCGCGCCGGGCTGCCATCTGAAGGCCGTCGAAGACGACGGCGGCGGGATCACCGCCCGGGCGGCCGGCGAAGCAGGGCACGCCGGCCCGCTCCGCCCAGGCCTGCATCTGCTCGACGGCGGCGGCCCGGTAGGTGTCCGCGGCCACCACCAGAGGGGCGAAGCCGTCCGCGGCCAGGAGGTAGGCCAGCTTGCCGACGGTGGTCGTCTTGCCCGAACCGTTGACGCCGTAGAGGAGCACACAAGAGGGGCGGGCGTCGATGAAGAGCGCGCGCGGCCGCGGGGACATGACCGCGGCCACCTCCGCGATCAGCACCTCGCGCGCCCCCTCCAGGGTGCGCGGCCGACGTTCGCGGACGCGCCGGACCAGGTCGGCGGCCAGGGTCGGACCGACGTCCCCAGCGATCAACAGCTCCTCGAGCTGCTCGTAGAAGCCGGGGGAGAGCGGGGTGCCCGCGGTCCGCAACCCCTCGGAGAAGAGCCCTCGGGTGCGGCTCGCCACCCTCGACCAGATCGACGCCATCGAGCCTCCTATTGTGCCGGGCTCGGGCGCGTCAGGCGCTCTGGATCGCCGGTGACGGGCGCCTCGGAGCCTGGAGATCCTGGAGCCGCACCGAGACCAGGTGCGAGCAGCCGCTCTCGTCGAGGTGGATGCCGTAGAGGGCGGAGGCGCAGGTCATGGTGACGTGGTTGTGGGTGATGATCAGGAGCTGACGCCGACGCCCGAGGCGTTCCAGGAGATCCCCCAGGCGGCCGACGTTGGCGTCGTCGAGGGCGGCGTCGACCTCGTCCATGACCGTGAACGGGGCCGGGTTGATCTCCTGGAGGGCCATGACCAGGGCCAGCGCGGTCAGGGCACGCTCCCCCGTGCTCAGCAGCGAGATGCTCTGCATCCGCTTGCGCGGCGGCTGGACCAGGATCTCGACCCCGCTCCTCGGCCCCTCCGCCCCGGCGGCGTGGCGAAGCGTCGCCCTGCCGCCGGCGGTGAGCTCCGCGAAGAGGTCCTGGAAGTTGACCGCTACCGCCCCGAAGACCGCCTCGTAACGGCTCTCCTCCTCCTGGCGCAGGCGGGCGATCAGCTGCTCCAGGTCCTCCCGCGCCGCCCTGATGTCGTCGAGCTGGGTGATGAGGTTGGAGTAGCGCTCCTCCAGCTCGGCGCACTCCGACTCGGCCAGCGCGTTCACCGGCCCGATCTCGCGCAACCGCCGCTCCAGCTGGCGCATCTCCCGCTCGCGGGCCTTGCCCCCCGGCACCTCTTCGGGGGTCAGGCCGGCGGGCATGCGGCCCCGCAGCTCCTCCATCCGCTGCGCCGCCCGCTCGGCCTCGCGCCGGTGCAGCTCCAGGCCGCTCTCCAGCGAACCGACCTCGAGCCGGGCCTTGACGTGGGCCTCCTCCGCCGCCACCAGGCGTCTGGCGGCCTCGGCCAGCTGCGCCTCCTCGTCCGGCGACTCCCCTTCGATCCGTTCCAGCTCCGCCCCCGCCGCTCGCACCCGCTCCCGGAGGGCGGGCAGCGCCGCCCCCGCCTCGGCCGCCGCCTGCTCGGCGCGGGCCGCCCGCTCGATCCTGGCCTGCCGCCCCCGCTCCAGCGCGGCCAGGTCCCCCTCGACCGCGGACAGCTGACGGCGTAGGTCGGCCACCCGCTCCCGCCAGCGGGTCCGCTCCAGCTCCAGCCGCTGCACCTCCGCGCGGTGGCCGGCGACCAGTCGCTCCCGTTCCGCCGCCTCCCGGCGGACCTGGGCGGCAAGGGCCTCGGCCTCGCGCAGGTCGCGCTCCAGCTCGGGCAAGCGCGCCGCTTCCCGCCGCTCGGCCTCGCGCGCCTCGGCCAGCTGTGCGGCCGCCTGCTCGAGCTGCCGCCGTTGCCCGGCGGCAGCGGTCAGCTCCTGCAGCCGGCCCTGGGCACGGCGGGCCTCCTCGGCGCGCTCCCCGGCCCGGGCGGCCAGCGGTTCCAGGGTTGCGATCTCCTGCCGCAGGCGGTGGCGCCGTGCCCTCAGTGCCGCCCTGGGGTCGCTGCCGGCGCGGATCAGGCCCGGCTCGCGGTAGACCCCGTCCGGGGTGACGTCCCGGCCCGGCACGACGTGGCCCAGCAACCGCCTCGCCAGCGGCTCGAAACCCGGCTCCCAGGCGACCCGCTCGAACAGCGACCCCGCCTCGGTCTCGACCGGCCCGGTGGGATAGACGACCGTGGTCTGCTGGTCGTCCGCCCCCGCCGCCGCCCGGGCGCTGGCCTCGTCGGGCGCCGCCCAGGCGTCGAGCAGCGGACCCAGCGCCGCCGAGAGCGCCGCCTCCCACCCGGCGTGGGCCACGATCACGTCCCCGACGCGCCGCAGCGCGTGCCCACGCGGCGCCGGCCAGAGCGACTCCAGGCCCTCCAGCTCGGCCCGGAGTCGGGCCAGGCGCGAGGCCGCCTCGGCCGCCTCCCGGGCGCGGGCCTGGGCCTCCCGGGCCGCCTCCCTGGCCGCCGGCACGTCGCGCTCCGCCGGCAGCACCGAGGCCTCCAGGCGGGCCAGGGTCTCCTCCTGGAAACGGACCCGGCTGCGCGCCCGGGCCAGCTGTGCCTCGCAATCCACCAGCCGGCGGCGGCCCCGGTCCGCCGCCTGGGCTGCCTCCCGCACCCGCCGAACGTCCCCCGGCGGCGGCGGGGGCGGTGGCGGCGGCACCTCCGACAGGCGCTGCTCGGCCTGGGCCAGCGCCTGGGCGACCTCCTCCCGTCGGGCGGCGAGGCCGGCCAGCCGCTGGCCGATCTCGACCTGCTCCGCCCGCGCCGCCTCGGCCAGGGCCGCCTGGCCGCGCGCCCGCTCCTCGGCCATGGCCAGCTCGTGCTCGGCGCGCTGCAGCTCGAGCCGCCCGGCTGAGAGACGGCGCTGGCGCTGGAGTCGCCGGTCCTGCATGGCCTGTAGCTCCTGCCGGCAGCGCGCGTACGCCTCCTCGGCGGCCCGGGCCGCCGCGCGCGCCTCCTCCAGGCGCCGGCTCAGCCCCTCGACCTGGCTCTGCTCGCGTCGGTGCAGATCGCGGGCCTCCCGCCACTCCTCCCAGACCATGCTGCCCCGCAGCAGCTCCAGGCGCTGCTCGATCCGCTCCACCTCGCGCGCGGCCGCGGCCTGGGCGCGGAGCGTCTCCAGGCGTGGCTCGATCTCCCCGCGCAGGTCCTCCAGTCGCACCAGGTTGGCGGCCAGCTCCTCCAGCCGGGCCGCCGCCTCCACCCGCTTCGCCTTCACCTGGCGTACCTGGGCCGCCTCTTCGATCAGGCGGCGCCGCTGGTCGGGCGTGCAGCCGATGATGGCCTCGATGTCGCGCTGGTCCACGATCGCGTAGGAGTCGGTGGTCAGGCCGGTCGAGGCCAGCAGGTCGAGCAGATCGTGGCGGCGGACGCGGGTCCCGTTGAGGAAGTAGTCGCTCTGCCCGCTCCGGTCCAACCGGCGCCGGATCTCGACCTCCTCGCAGTCGAGGGAGAGGCGCCGATCGGCGTTGTCGATGACGATGGCGACCTCGGCCTGGGCCGCCCGTGCCCGGCGCTCGCCGCCGGAGTAGATGACCTCGTCCATCCGACGACCGCGGAGGTCCTTCGCCTGCCGCTCGCCCAGGACCCATCTGATGGCATCGACCACGTTGCTCTTGCCCGAGCCGTTGGGCCCCACGATGGCGGTGACGCCCGGGTCGAAGGTGATCTCGGTCTGGCGAGCGAAGGTCTTGAATCCGGCCAGCCGCAGGGAGCGCAGACGCACCAGGCGGTTGAGGTTACCAGCTCGCCTCGGCGGTGGCGGGCTCAGGCCCCGGCCCTGGCCAGCTCCCGATCGGAGGTCGGCTCGGGCTCCTCGCCGCCCTTGCGCGGCCGCCGCGCCCGCCGGCGCGGCTTGGGCTCGGCGGGCGGCGGTGCCTCGGCCTCGACCTGCGGCGACTCCGAGGGCGGGGGAGCCGGCTCCTCCCGCGGCCCCGGCTGCGGGCGCTCGCGACGCCGCTGACGCGGCTGGCCGGCCTGCTCCAGCCCGGCCAGCGCGTTCTTCGCCGCCTCCTGCTCCGCCGCCTGTTTGGTCGGTCCGTGCCCGGTCCCGAGCGGCTCCGCCCCGGCGTAGACCACGGCCGTGTACTCGCGCTGCCGGCCGCCCCTGGCCCCGGCGCTGTCGTAGTAGGGCGTGAGCCCGTAGCGCTCCTGCACCACCTGCTGCAACCGCCCCTTGTAGTTCTCGTCCTGCACCGGCTCGGGCAGGGCCCGAAACCGGTCCAGGTAGTAGTGGTAGGCGGCGTCGTACCCGGCGTCGAGGAAGATCGCCCCCAGGACCGCCTCGAAGGCGTTGGCCAGCAGCGACTTCAGCGTCCGGCCACCGCCCCTGGCGATTCCCTTTCCCAGGTACAGGTAGTCACCCAGACCGAGCTCCTCGGCGAGCGCGGCCAGGGTGTTGGTGTTGACCATGATCGAGCGCACCTGGGTCATCTCGCCCTCCCTGGCCCCCGGGTGGAGCTTGAAGAGGTACTCGGCCGTGATCAGCTGGAGGACGGCGTCGCCCAGGTACTCGAGACGTTCGTTGTCGCGCGGAGAGATCTCGGGGTTCTCGTTGGCGAAGGAGCTGTGGGTCAAGGCCTCGCGCAGGAGGGCCGGGTTCCGGAAGGCGACCCCGATCTTCTCCTGGAGTTCCTCCAACCGGCCCCTCGGCACCTCTGGATCCTGGACCGACCGCCGGCGGCCACCCGATCGAGCGTTCCCTATGAGGCCGATCTCTCCTGAATGTACTCCCAGGCCTGACCCACGGTGGTGATCTTCTCCGCGTCCTCGTCCGGGATCTCGAGTCCGGTGTTCTCTTCGAAAGCGTAGATCAGCTCGACCAGATCCAGCGAGTCGGCGTTCAGGTCCTCCTGGAACGAGGCATCCATCGTCACCTGCTCGGGCTCGCACCCGAGCCGCTCGACGATGATGTTCTTGAACTCTTCGAAGCTGATCTTCTGGCTGTCCAAAGATCGTCCTCCAGAAGGTGGCCGCACGCGTGCGGCGTCTACTGTATCAACATCAGCCGCGCCGGCCCCGCGGCCGGGGCAGCCGGCGAAGGCTCACCCCAGGCACAGGCGCGACACCGCCTCCGGGGTGGCTACCGAGTGGGCACCGGCCGCGGGCACCAGCTCTCGCATCATGCCGGTGAGGGCCCGCCGGGGCCCGACCTCGACGAAGTGCCGGCAGCCCAGCTCCGCCAGCCGGCGTACGCAATCGGCCCAGCGCACCGGGGCGCTGAGCTGCCGCTCGAGCACCTCCGGGATCTCCTCCACCCCCCCGTAGGGCTCGGCGGTCAGGTTGGCGACCACGGGGACCCGGGGCGACCGCCAGGCGACGGCCCGCAGGGCGCCGCGCAGGGCCTCGCCGGCCGGCGCCACCACCGGGGTGTGGAAGGCCGCGGCCACGTTCAG
>DASRBU010000431.1:0-12491 GCA_035653475.1 Candidatus Dormiibacterota bacterium
GGTCGGGGGTGCGGCCGTACTCCTGGTACGACACCCAGACCCTGATCACGATCCTGGGCGGCCGCGGCTACGACTGGTGAGCGCCAATGCCCTCGTCCCCCCGACCGGGCCCGGGCGCGCGGTGCCGCCGGCGGTCGTGGCCCTCCTGGTCCTCGTCTCCTGCACCGCCCCCACCCGCGGCGCGGCGCCCGGCCTCCCCCACCCCACCGCCCGCCCATCGCCCTCGGCGCAGAGCGTGCGGACCTGCTTCGTCGCCCCGCCGGAGCGGTGGACGGAGTTGCTCGACCGCCGGGCGGTGGCCTTGCCGCCCGGCCTGAGCTTCGGGGTGGGGGCGGTCGGGACCGGGGGCACCGAGGTCTATGGCCAGCTCCGCTCCCCCGCCGGGGAGGGCGTCGCCGAGCTCGATCTCGGCAGCGGGCGGCTCACCTCCATCGCCTCCTACCCGCCCGGAGCCAGCGGCCTCGGCTGGATGGCGGCCGAGTTCCCCTGGCTGGTCTGGGAGGAAGGCGACTCCAGGACCGACCTGGGGAGCTGGAGCCTGTACGCCTGGAACCAGCGCACCGGGCGCCGGCTGCTGCTGGCCAGGTCGGGGGGCGGCGACGCACCGCCCGGGCAGCCGCCCCTCCCCGCCCTCCGGGGCGGGGAGGTGACCTGGGCGCAACCGGTGCCCGGTGGTGGCCCCGCTCCCCGGGCCCAGGTCCACGTGTTCGACCTCGCCCATGGGCGGGACACGGTGCTGGCCACGGGCACGGTCAGCTCGCCCGTCTTCGCCGGCCCGTACCTGGTCTGGGCCCGCATCGACGCCCGGGGGTCGACCGGGCTGCAGGCCGTGGACGCCGCCGACCTGCGGCCGGCGTCGCTCCCGGCCGGGGTCGGCCATCCGGGCTCGGTCGGCTACCTGGCCGGCTCGCGAGAGTACCTGGTGTGGAGCTCCGGTGACCTCACCCGGCTCACCGCCTGGCGGATCGGGACCGGCGGCTCCACGATCTACACCTCGGACCTCCGACACCCCTTCCAGTTCCTCCAGCTGGCCGGTCACTTCCTGCTCTGGTTCGGGGGCGCCACCGCCTCGATCCTGGACCTGGAGACGGGCGCGGCCTTCGACCTGCCGGGGACGGTCGCCGGCTCGGGGGGCACGATCGTGGCCGCCCGGCCCCTCCCGGGGAGCGGCACGCGGGTGTCGGACCTCCCCCTGCAGGAGCTGGGCCCCGACCCCCGGTGCCCCGGCTGAGGCCGGTCAGGTGGCCAGGCCGTGCTCCCGCAGCGCCTGGTTCAGGCTGACCTTGAGATCGGTGGCGGCGCTCCGCCAGCCCACGATCAGGCCGGTCGCCACCTGGAACTCCCCGGCCGGGAAGCGCCGGGTCCGGGAGCCGGGGACGACCACGGCCCCGGCCGGCACCTCGCCCCGGTGCTCCACCGGCTCAGGGCCGGTCACATCCAGGATGGGGGTGGAGGCGGTGAGGACGACGTTGGCCCCCAGCACCGCCCGCTCGCGCACGATCACGCCCTCGGTGACCACGCAGCGCGAGCCGATGAAGCAGTCGTCCTCGACGATCACCGGCCGGGCCTGCACCGGCTCCAGCACGCCACCGATGCCGGCCCCCCCGGCCAGGTGGACCCGGGCCCCGACCTGGGCGCAGGAGCCCACCGTGGCCCAGGTGTCGACCATCGTTCCCGGGCCCACCCAGGCCCCGATGTTGACGTAGCTGGGCATCAGGATCACGCCCTCGGCCAGGAAGGCGCCGAAGCGGGCCACCGCCGGCGGCACCACCCGGACCCCGGCCCGGGCGTAGCCGCGTTTGAGGGGGAGCTTGTCGTGGTACTCGAAGGGGCCGGCCTCCATGGTCTCCGCCCCGCGCAGGCGGAAGTAGAGCAGGATCGCCTTCTTCACCCACTCGTTGACCGCCCAGACGCCGTCCGGGCCCCGCTCCGCGCTCCGGACCTGACCGCGGTCCAGCCGGCGGACCGTCTCCTCCACCGCTTCCGCGTCCATCTCGCCCGAGTCGAAGGCGGCCTCGATCCGGCCCCGCAGATCCTCGGACGTCAGCGCCGTCGCCCTCACAGCAGCTCCTCCAGGATCTCGACCGCGCGCCGGCACTCCTCCAGGGTGGGCACCAGCGCCAGTCGGAAGTACCCCTCTCCCGCCGGGCCGAACATGGTCCCCGGCGCCACGATCACGCCGTGCTCGGCCAGCCGGGCGGCGAAGGCCTCCGCCGTCTCCTCTCCCGGCACCTCGCACCAGAGGTAGAAGGTGGCCTCGCAGCCCGCCACCCGAACCCCGCGGCGGGCGAAGAGGTCGAGGAACAGGCGCCGCTTGGCCCGGTACAGGTCCCGCATCCGCTCCACGTGGTCCTCACCCGCCAGGGCCCGGATGGTGGCCCGCTGGATGAACTCGGGGACGGCCACCCCGGACAGCTGTCGCCACAGCCGGTAGGCGCGCACCAGGGGTGGCGGCCCGACCACGAACCCGCTCCGATAGCCGGTCATCGAGGAGCGCTTGCTCTGGGAGTTGAAGACGGCCACCTGGGAGCGGTCCGACACCTGCAGCGCGGAGGCCGGCGGCGCCCCGAAGTAGATCTCGCTGTAGGCCTCGTCGGAGGCGAGCAGGTAGCCGTGGCGGGCCGCGTGCGCGGCCAGCCGCCGGTAGAAGTCGAGCGGGGCCACGGCCGCGGTGGGGTTGTTGGGGTAGTTCACCCAGAGGATGGCGACCCGGTCCCAGGTCGCGGCCGGGATCTCCTCCAGGTCGGGCAAGAACCCGTTCGCCTCGCGCAGGGGCAGGCGCAGCACCTCGGCTCCGGCCAGCCGTGCTGCCCGCTCCGGGATGGGATAGCCGGGATCGGTGACCACCACCAGGTCCCGCCCACCGCCCAGGTCCACGGCCACGAAGTGGAGGCTGAAGATCGCCTCCTTGCTCCCCAACGTCGGCACGACCTCGGTCGCGGGATCGACCGAGACCCCGAAACGGCGGGCGCACCAGCCCGCGATCGCCTCCCGCAGCTCGGGCAGCCCCTCGCTGCGGGGGTACCTGGACCGTTCCTCCACCGACTCCCGGAGGGCCTCCCGGATGGCCGGGTCGGTGGCCTCGTGGGGATCGCCGACGCTGAAGTCGATCGGCACCAGCCCCGCCGCCACCGCCCGCGCCCTGGCCTGGTCCAGGGCGGCGAACGGGTAGTGCAGCCGCCCGGTGAGGGCGGGGTTCAGTCGCACAGGAACCGACACAGCACGGCGCGGCAGGTCTCCAGCGCCGCCACCGCCACCCGCTCGTCGCGCCGGTGCGCCAGCTCGGGGTCGCCGGGTCCGAAGTTGACCGCGTCCAGCCCCCGCTCGGCGAACTCGGCCACCGGGGTCCAGGCCTGCTTGGCCTCGATCGCCAGCCCCCCGACCGCCTGCAGCCGGCGCAGCAGGGGATTATCCACTGCCACCGGCGCGGCCGGGGCGTGGTCGAGCACGCGCAGCTCCCCCTCCTCCCCCACCAGCTCGCGCAGGCGGTCCTCGGCCCCGGCCCGCGTCCGGTGCCCGGCGTAGCGGAAGTTGAGCCCGCACACCACCCGGTCCGGGATCACGTTGTTGGCGATGCCTCCGGAGATCTCGGTCACGCTCAGCACCTCCCGGAAGTCGAGGCCGCCCAGCACCACCGGCTCGGGTGGCGTCTCCACCACCCGATGCAGGCCCCGGATCGCCCGGTGGATGGCGTTGACCCCCAGCCAGGGCCGGGCCGAGTGCGCCGCCACCCCGTGGAACACCAGCTCCGCCTTGACGTTGCCCAGGCAACCGGCCTGCAGCCGGTTGCCGGTGGGCTCCAGGACCACCGCCAGCCTCGCCTCCAGGATGGCCGGGCAGAGGTCGAAGAGCCGGGCCAGGACGCTCTCCGAGAGCTGCACCTCCTCCCGGCCGAAGATCACGAAGAGCGGCCTCAGCCGCGCCCCCAGGCCCCGGTCCAGGTCGGCGGCCAGCTGCAGCATCACGGCCAGCCCCCCCTTCATGTCGGCGGCGCCGAGCCCGTGCACGAACCCCCCCTCCAGGCGGCCGGGAAGGTTGCCCTGGGCGGGGACGGTGTCCGAGTGTCCGGCCAGCACCACGTCCGGTCGCCCCGGAGGCCCGAACACGATCGCGTCCTCCTGACGGTGGACGATCCGCAGGCGTGGGAGCGCGGCCACGCGGCGAGCGATCAGATCGGTCACCGCCGCCTCCTGCCGGCTGACCGAGGGAACGTCCACCAGCTCCAGCGCCAGCCGGGCCAGCTCCCCGGCGCGATCAGCCGCGTCCACCGGCGACGGCATAGGGCCGGAAGCGATGCGCCATCCCGCGCGGAGCACGACCGCAGGCGTACGTCCCGCCCTCCTGGTACTCGACCCGTTCCAACCCGCCCAGCTCCCGGAGCTCCTGGAGGACGCCCTCCTGGCCGTAGGGCACCAGCACCTCTACCCGGACCAGGTCGGCGTCGGAGGCGCGATCGACGGCGCGTCCGAGTTCCTCCAGGCCGGCACGGCACAGAGCGGAGATGGTCACCACCAGAGGGTAGCGAGCGGCGAAGCCCTGCGTCACCCGGCGCAGGGCGGCCGGGCCGAGCAGGTCCGCCTTGTTGAGTGCCACCACCACCGGCTTCCGCCCGGCCCCGAGCTCCCGGAGCACCTCCCCGACCACGGCCGCCTGGAGCTGCGCGGTGGGCGCGGCCGCGTCCACCACGTGCAGGATCACGTCCGCGTAGCCGACCTCCTCCAGGGTGGCCCGGAAAGCGGCGACCAGGTCCGTGGGCAGCTTCTGGATGAAGCCGACGGTATCGGTGACCAGCACCTCGCGCCCGCTGGGCAGGCGCCACCGGCGGGTGGTCGGGTCCAGGGTGGCGAAGAGGCGACCCTCGGTGCGGACCCCGGCGCCGGTGAGCGCGTTGAGCAGGGTGGACTTGCCCGCGTTCGTGTAGCCCACGATGGCGACCGTCGGCACCTGGGAGCGCTTGCGGCCGGTCCGCTGCAGGCGCCGCTGGGCCCGCACCTGCTCCAGCTCGCGCTCGAGGTCGCGCAGGCGGCGCCGGATGTGCCGGCGCTCGACCTCGATCTGCTGCTCACCCGGTCCGGCTCGGGCCCCGATGCCGCCCATCTGGCGGTGGTAGTCGTAAGCGCCGATCAGGCGCGGGAGGAGGTGGCGGAGCTGGGCCGCCTCGACCTGCAGGCGCCCCTCGCGGGTGCGGGCGTGCTGGGCGAAGATGTCCAGGATCAGCTCGGTGCGGTCCACCACCCGCACCCCCAGCTCCGCCTCCAGGTTGCGCTGCTGGCGGGGGCTCAGGTCCTCGTTGCAGATGACCAGGTCGTAGCCCAACTCGGCACGGCGGCGTGCCATCTCCGCCACCTTGCCCCGCCCCACGTACAGGGCCGGGTCGACCTCGCCCCGGCGCTGCACCTCCATGGCCACGACCTCGCCGCCCGCGGTCCGGGTCAGCTCGGCCAGCTCCCGCATCTGCTCGTCGAGCACCTGGGCGGGGACGTCGGGCGGCCGAACACCGATCAGGTACGCCCGCTCACGCCTCGGTCTCGTCTCGATCAACGAATCCGCTCTCGGAGGAACTCAAGGATACCGGGCAGCGGGTCGGCGGTCGCGTCGAACCAGTTCACCTCCGGGTCCTTGCGCAACCAGCGCAGCTGCCGCCGGGCGTAGCGGCGGTCGGCCCGGACGATCGCCTGGGCCACCTGCTCGCGCGACCGACGGCCCTCCAGGTGGGCCCGCGCCTCCGCGGCCCCGATCCCGGTCAGGGCGGGCGCGTCGGGCGGCACGCCCGCGGCCAGGGCCGCGGCCACCTCCTCGATCAGGCCGCGCTCCAGCTGCCGGCGGGCGCGCTCCTCGATGCGGCGATCGAGGGTGGCCAGGTCGGTCACGAGCCCGATCCGGATCGGGGTCCAGGGCGGCGGGCATCGCCGGCGCAACCGGCTCAGCGGCGGCCCCGCCACCTCCAGGATCTCGATCGCCCGGACCAGGCGTGCCGGGTTCCGGAGGTCGATGTCCAGATCGGGATCGAGCCGGCGGGCCAGCTCGGCCAGCTCCGCGACCGACAGCCGCTCCAGCTCGGCCCTCCGCTCGGGGCGGGGAGGGACGTCGCCCAGCGAGAACCCCCGGGCCAGGGCGTCCGCCCAGAGCAGGGTCCCGCCCTCGATCACGGGCACGCGGCCCCGCGCGGCGATGGCGGCCATGGCCGCCCGGGCCAGCTCCACGAACTGGAAGACGTTGAAGGCCCGGCGGGGATCCACCACCCCCACCAGGTGGTGACGGACCTGCCGCCGCTCCTCCGGGCCGGGCTGGTTGCTGAGCACCTCCAGGCCGCGGTAGACCTGCCGCGAGTCGCAGACCACGATCTCCCCGTTCAGCGCCCGGGCGATCTCCACCGCCACCCGGCTCTTGCCCACCGCGGTCGGCCCCAGGACCATGGGCACGGTGAGACCGCGCAGGCGCCCCTCCGGCTCCCGGCCGCGGTCCGGCGAGGTACGGGTCCCGTCCGGCGCCGTCGTCTCCGCCCCGGCCGGCCTCACGAGCCCCTCCGGAAGTGGCGGCTCAGGTCGCGCCAGGACAGCACCAGCCGGGTGGGGCGGCCGTGAGGGCAGGTGATGGACTGCTCCGCCACCTCCAGCTCGGCCAGCAGGCGCCGCTGCTCGGCGGCCTCCAGCCGGTCCCCGAACCGCACCGCGGAGTGGCAGGCGAGGGAGGCCGCCGCCCGCCGCAGCCGTCCGTCGGGGGCGCCTTCCGAGAGGGCCGTCAGCAGCTCCTGGAGGGCCTCCAGGACCCGTTGGGGCGGGGTCTCGGCCGGAGCCGCGATCACCCGTAGGGCCCGCGGGCCGAACTCCTCCACCTCGAAGCCCAGCGCCCGTAGCCGGTCGGCGTGCTCGAGCGCCGCCGCCACCTGCTCCGGGGCGGCCTCCATCACCTCGGCCAGCAGCAGGGGCTGGCTGGCGGCGCCCAGGCTGCGGTCCTCCAGCCGGGCCAGGAAGCGGTTGAAGAGGACGCGCTCGTGGGCCGCGTGCTGGTCCACCAGCACCACCCCCTCCTCGCCCTCGGCCACCAGGTAGCCATCGAGGACCTGCCCCAGCGGCCGGAGCGGACCCGGCGCCGGCGAGGGGAGGACGGCGGGGAGCCGTTCGGAACCCTCCGGGGCCGGAGAGGGGACGGCGGCCGGGCCGGAGGGCCGGGGCGGGGCCTCGTGAACCCTCGGCGTCCGCCATCCCGGGCCGGAGGCCGGTGGTGGCAGCCGGTAGGGCTGGCTGCCGGTCAGCGCCGCCCGCACCGCTCGCTGCACGGCCGCGAACACCGCCCGCTCGGCGTGGAAGCGGACCTCCCGCTTGGTCGGGTGCACGTTCACGTCGAGATCGTGCGGGGGGACGTGCACGTCGAGCACCGCCACCGGGTAACGGCCACGCTCCAGCGCCCCGAGGTAGCACTCCTCGACCGCGTACCCCAGCGCCCGCGAGGCCACCGGCCGCCGGTTGACCGCCAGCAGGACGGAGTCCCGGCTCCGCCGGGAGAGACGGGGCGGTGAGACCAGGCCCCGCACCCCCTCCCCCTCCACCTCGAGCAGCTCGCCGGCCACGGCCGCGCCCAGCACCGCCCTCGCCGCCCCTCGCCGGTCGCCGTCGCCAGCGGTGCGCAAGGTCGTGCGGCCGTCGACCGTGAGCTCGAAGCGGATCTCGGGGTAGAGCAGAGCGTAGGACTGGACCGCCCTCACGCAGGCCGCCGTCTCCGTGGCCTCGCCCTTCAGGAACTTCAGCCGGGCCGGGGTGTTGGCGAACAGGTCGCGCACCTCGATGGCGGTGCCGGGCAGGTCCGCGGCGGCGCCCTCCTCACGCACCTCCCCCGCGCGCAGCCGGATGCGGGCGCCCCGGCTGCGGCACTCCAGATCCGAGACCGCGGCCACGCTGGCCAGGGCCTCACCCCGGAAGCCCAGGGTGGTGATTGCGGTCAGGTCCTCCAGCGTCGCCACCTTGCTGGTGGCGTGGCGCTGGAAGGCGAGCCGCAACTCCTGGGGCGGGATGCCGGAGCCGTCGTCCACCACCCGGATCAGGGTCCGGCCGGCCCCTCGCACCTCCACCGCGATCCGGCGGGCGCCGGCGTCGATGGCGTTCTCCACCAGCTCCTTCACCACCGAGGCCGGACGTTCGACCACCTCCCCGGCGGCGATGGCGTCGGCGACCTGGGGCGGCAGCACCCGGATCACGTCGTCCTCACCCCAGCCGCCGCCGCAGCTCGTACAGCACCTGCAGGGCCTCGAGCGGGCTCATCCGGTCGGGCTCGATCCGGTTCAGCTCACTCCGGATGGGATCGTCGGGGACCGCCAGCGGCAGCCCCAGCTGCAGCTCGGCCGGCTCCAGCGGACGCTGCCGCTCCAGCTCGGCCAGGATCTCCCGGGCCCGGGCGATGACCGAGGGTGGGAGCCCGGCCAGGGCGGCCACGTGGATGCCGTAGGAGCGATCGGCGCCGCCCGGCACCACGCGGTGGAGGAAGCGGATCGTGCCTCCTTCCTCCACCACCTCCATCCGCTCGTTGCGCACCCTGGGCAGGCGATCGGCGAGCGCCGTGAGCTCGTGGTAGTGGGTGGCGAAGAGGGTCCGACAGCCCAGCCGCGGATCGTCGTGGAGGTGCTCCACCACCGCCTGGGCGATGGAGAGACCGTCGTAGGTCGAGGTGCCCCTGCCCACCTCGTCCAGCACCACCAGCGAGGCTCGGGTGGCGTGGTTCAGGATGTTGGCCGTCTCCGTCATCTCGACCATGAACGTGGACATCCCCCCCGCCAGGTCGTCGCGCGCCCCGACGCGGGTGAAGATCCGGTCCGCCAGGCCCACCGAGGCCGAGCGGGCGGGCACGAAGCTCCCGCACTGGGCGAGCAGGACGATCAGCGCCACCTGGCGCAGGTAGGTCGACTTGCCGGCCATGTTGGGGCCGGTCAGGATCACGATCTGCTCGCGATCCGGATCGAGCACGGTGTCGTTGGGCACGAAGCCCCCGCTCGCCATCGACGCCTCGACCACGGGGTGACGCCCCTGCTCCACCGTCAGGCGCAGGTCGTCGGTGACCCGAGGCCGGGTCCAGCCCAGGTCGGCCGCCACCTCGGCCAGACAGGCCAGCGCGTCCAGCTCCCCCACCGCCTGGGCGCAGGCCAGGAGGCCGGGGGCGGCCCCGGCCACGGCCGCCTGCAGCTGGCGCAGGATCTCCAGCTCGCGCTGCACCCGGTCCTGCTGGGCGTTGAGGACGATGGCCTCCTTCTCCTTCAGCTCGGGGGTGAGGTACCGCTCGGCGCCGGTCAGGGTCTGCTTGCGCACGTACTCGGAGGGGACCAGCTCTCGGTTGGCGTGGCTGACCTCGATGTAGTAGCCGAAGACCCGGTTGTAGCCCACCTTCAGGCTCTTGATCCCGGTGCGCTCCCGCTCCCGCGGCTCCAGCCCGGCGATCCACTCCCGCGCGCTCCGGGACGCCTCCAGGATGCGGTCCAGCTCGGTGTCGTACCCGGGCCGGATCGCGCCCCCCTCGCGCATCACCGCCGGAGGGTCGTCGACCAGGGCACGCCCCAGCTCCGAGGTCAGCTCGGGGTCGGGCCGGATCTGCGAGGCCAGCTGGAGCAGCCGGGGCGCGCCCACCCCTTCCAGCGCCCCCAGCACCTCGGGCAGGGCCTCCAGCGCGCGGCGCAGCGCCACCAGCTCCCGGGGAGAGGCGAGCCCCTGCGAGGCCCGACCGACCAGTCGCTCCAGGTCGCCCACCTCGCGCAGGGCACGGCGCAGCCGCTCCCTCCCCGCCCCCGCCAGCTCGGCCACGGCCGCCGAGCGCAGCTCGATCGCCGCCACGTCCCGGAGCGGGGCCCACAGCCAGCGCCGCAGGCGCCGGGCCCCGATCGGCGTGCAGGTGCGGTCGAGCAGGGCCAGCAAGGCGGGCAGGTCGAGGTTGCGGACGCTGGCCGCGTCCAGCTGCATGGTCTCGTCCGGGGTGTAGGTGTGGACCCGGAAGAGGCCGGGCTCCACCCGGACCTGGTTCGCCTCCAGGTACTCCACGATCACCCCCGCCGCCCCCAGCGCCAGCGGCGCCCCCTCGGCGCCAACCGCAGCCGGGTAGTGGATGCCCAGCCGGTCGGCGAGACGGCGCCGGGCCCGCTCGGGGTCGAACCGGTACTCCTCCACCTCGGGTGGGCGCAGCAGCTCGGCCGGGGCCAGACGCTCCAGCTCCGCCTCGAGCCCAGCGGCCGGCAGCTGGCAGAGCATGAGCTCTCCGGTGGAGACGTCACACGCGGCCAGCCCGGCCCGGTCGCCGCGCGACCAGGCCGCCACCAGCCAGTTCGATCGCCCGGGCTCCAGATAGGCGTCGTCGACCACCGTCCCCGGGGTCAGGACCCGCGTGATCTCTCGGCGAACCACCCGCTTGCCCGCGGGCTCCTCGACCTGGTCGCAGATCACCACCTTCTTGCCCGCCCGCAGCAGCCTGCCGACGTACGTCTGCCAGGAATGATGGGGGACGCCGCACATCGGAGCCCTGCCCTCGCGCATCGGTCGGGAGGTGAGGGTGACGCCCATGATCGGGGCCGCCTCCCGGGCGTCGTCGTAGAAGACCTCGTAGAAGTCGCCCAGACGGAAGAGGAGGATGGCGTCGGGGTGCCGCCGCTTGGCCTCCCAGTACTGCCTCATGGCCGGCGTGACCGCCCCGGCCGTGCCCTCCGCCCCACCCGCGAACCGGCCACCGCCCCGGGCGTCCTCCGCCTCCCGGTCGTGGGTCCCGGGCCGCGACGGGGAGGTCACGCCACGGGCGACCCGGCCAGCTGGCCGGCGCTCGCCTCCTCCACCCGCACGCGCACCAGCTCTCCGATGCCGCACGCCAACCGCCGATCGGGTCCCGCGCCCACGTCCCCCGCCGGCCGGGCCGGTCTGATCACGGTGCGTTTCCCCTCCCGGTTGCGCCCATAGGGGCGCCCCAGCTCGTCCACGCCCTCCACCAGCACCTCGACCGTGCGCCCCAGCCAGCGGGCGGCCCTCCGAGCCGCGATCTCGCGCTGCAGGGCCAGCAGCTCGTTGAGGCGTCGACGCTTCTCCTCGGCGGGCACGTCGTCCGGCATCCGGTCGGCGGCGAAGGTCCCCGGCCGCGGCGAGAACTGGGCCAGGTGGACGACGTCGAACTGGATCTCCTCCATCAGGCGCCGGGTGTTCTGGAAGGCCTCCTCGGTCTCGCCCGGGAAGCCGACGATGATGTCGGTGTACAGGCCCAGGTCGGGCATGAGCCGACGCGCCCGCTCGACGATGGCCCGGTAGTGGCGAACCTGGTAGCCCCGGGCCATGCGCTTGAGGATGCGGTCGTCGCCCGACTGCACCGGCAGCTGCAGCTCGTGGGCGACCCGGTCGCAGGAGGCCATCAGCTCCAGCAGCTCCATCTCCAGGTCCTGGGGGTGCGAGGTCATGAACCGCACCCGCTTGAGGCCCGGCACCCGGGCCACCTCCCGAACCAGAGCGGCCAGACCCCCGCTGCCCTCGGGATCGCGGTAGTCGTCGACGTTCTGCCCCAGGAGCACCACCTCCCGCGCCCCCTCTTCCACCGCCCGCCGGCACTCGTCCAGCACCTGGCGCATGGGCTTGTGGGTCTCGCGCCCGCGCACCCGGGGCACGATGCAGAAGGTGCAGTTGTGGTCGCAGCCCTGGACCACGGTGAGGTAGTGGCTGACGCCCGTGCGACCGCTCACCGGCAGGGGCTCGCCCAGGGAGGCGTCGCGCCCCGCCGCCAGCCCCTCGATGAAGCTCCGGTAGGCACCGATGGGCACCACCGCGTCCAGGTGCGGGAACCGCTCCCGGAGGCGCTCCCCCTCCTTGCCCACGATGCAGCCGGTGACCGCGATCGTCCGTTGTGGGGTCTTCCAGCGGCGGAGCTCCTCGAGCTTGGCGTAGACGCGATCCTCGCTCGCCTGGCGGACCACGCAGGTGTTGAGGATGGCGATGTCGGCGTGATCGAGATCCGGCGCCTCCCGGTAGCCGGCCGCCAGCAGCTGCCGGGTCAGGCTCTCCGAATCGGCCAGGTTCATCTGGCAGCCGATGGTCCAGACGTGGAAGCTGCGCGCGGACATCAGGCGAAATCTACCGGGTCCGCTCGGGAGCGTGCCGTGGCGCCCGAACGGCCGCCGGCCACTGGCGGCGGGCCCCCGCCGGCCTCAGCGAACCTCCACCAGCAGCCTGATGCCGGTCCGTTCCTCGCCGTCGATGGAGATGTCGATGAAGGATGGCACGCACACGATGTCGATGCCGCCGGGTGCCACGTACCCCCGAGAGATCGCGATCGCCTTGATGGCCTGGTTGATCGCGCCGGCGCCGATCGCCTGCACCTCCACGCGGCCGTGATTCCGGATCACTCCCGCGATGGCGCCCGCGACCGCCACCGGCTTGGAGGTCGCCGATACCTTGAGCACCTCCACCGGTGCGCGCCCCTCCCCGGTCATCGTTGCAACAACCCCCGTCTAAACGTGTTCTCGATCGATGCGTTGAATTGAAGTG
>DASRBU010000432.1:0-4858 GCA_035653475.1 Candidatus Dormiibacterota bacterium
AAGCCCGGGCCCTACCACATCGCCTTCGCCTCCCAGGGACCGACCAACTCCTGGGCGGTCGAGTACGACGCGGCTCTCAAGCACGAGGCCCAGACCCTGGGCATCGACGTGCTCTACGCCTCGGCCAACGGCGACGCGGCGACCCAGGTGCAGAACCTGCAGGATCTGCTCATCCAGAAGCCGGACGCGCTGGTGGTGACCCCCATGGGCTCCGCCATCCAGGGCCAGCTCCACCGCTACGCCCAGCAGGGCATCCCGGTCGTGGTCTGCACCGGCCAGCTCACCGACACCCAGGACTTCGTCACCACCGTCAACCGCTCCTACGCCCTCCAGGGCTCGCTCTGGGCCGAGTGGGTGGCCAAGCAGATCGGCTACAAGGGCGACGTCGCGATGCTGTCCGGGATTGCGGGCGTGCCCACCGCCGAGTACGAGTACCAGGCAGCCAAGCAGGTCTTCGCCCGCTATCCCAACATCCACATCGTGACCCACCAGTACGACGACTGGTCGCCGACCAAGGCCAAGCAGGTGGCCGACACCCTGGCCGTCAACTACCCTCATCTGAACGCGGTCTGGACGGACAGCGGCTTCAGCGCCATCGGCGTCATCCAGGCCTACTCGGCGGCCCATTTGCCCATCCCACCGGTGACCGGTGACACCTCCAACGGGTTCCTGCGCCTGGCCAAGCAGTACAACGTGACCTTCGCCACCTCCCCCTATCCGCCCGAGCAGTCGGCCAAGTGCCTGGACGCCGCCAACCAGATCCTGCAGGGGAAGCCGATCCCCAGCTACATCGAGTACGACGCCCCGGTCTTCACCAACAAGGACCTGGACAAGTACTTCCGTCCCCAGTGCAGCGACAGCCTCTGGATCCCGGCCCAGCTGCCCGACTCGGTGCTGAAGTCGCTGAACCTCTGCTGACGCCGATGACCGCCCCTGCCGTCCTGGAGGTCCAAGACCTCCACAAGTCGTTCGGACCGGTCCACGCCCTGCGGGGCGTCGACCTGGTCTGCCGGCGAGGGGTGGTCCACGCCCTGGTGGGCGAGAACGGGGCCGGGAAGTCGACCCTGGTCGGGGTCCTGACCGGGGTCCACCAGCCAGACCGTGGCCAGCTGCTGGTGGAGGGTCGACCGCGGCGCTTCGCCAGCCCGCGGGAGGCCCTCCAGGCCGGGGTGGCGGCCGTCTACCAGGAGTTCACCGTGCTGCCGCACCTCACGGTGACCGACAACGTGCTGCTGGGCCGGGAGCCGGCGCGCTGGGGGGTGATCGACCGCCGTCGGGCGCGGGAGCGGGTGGAGGTGGTGCTGAGGGAGCTGGGCGCCCAGGACATCGACCCGCGGCGCCCGGCGCGCGCCCTCTCGGTCGCACAGCGCCAGCTGGTCGAGATCGCCCGCGCCCTCACCCTCGAGGCCCGGGTCCTGATCATGGACGAGCCCTCGGCGGTGCTGGCCGGCCGGGAGCTGGCGCGCCTCTTCCAGGTGGTGCGTAGGCTCGCCGACCGGGGGGTGAGCGTGGTCTACGTCTCCCACCGCCTGGAGGAGATCGGGACCGTGGCCGACGAGATCACGATCCTCCGTGACGGGGCGGTGGTCTCCAGCGGGCCCATGGCCGCCTACCGCCGGGAGGACATCGTCCGCCAGATGGTGGGCCGTCCCCTGAGGACGGCGGCCGGCACCCCGGCCCAGGACCGGGGCGAGGTCGTGCTCTCGGCGCGCGGGTTGCGTCTGGTGCCCGACGATCCGCGCGGCATCGACCTCGACCTCCACCGCGGTGAGGTGGTCGGGGTGGCAGGGCTCATGGGGTCGGGCCGAACCCGCCTGGCCCGGGCCCTGATCGGGCTGGTCCAGGCGCCGGGACGGGTCGAAGTGAAGGGGCGGGTGCTGCCTCGGAGCGGGGTGCGGGCCGCGGCCCGCCAGGGCGTGGTCCTCATCCCCGAGGACCGCAAGCTCCAGGGCCTGGCCCTCGATCTCTCGGTCGAGGCCAACCTCTCGCTCCCCGTCCTCGACCGGATCTCCCGCCTCGGCGTCATCTCCCGCGTCGCCCAGCGCGGCCTGGTCCAGGAGCTGGTGCGCCGGCTCGACGTCCGGCTCGCCAGCCCTCGGCAGCCGGTGCGATCGCTGTCCGGCGGCAACCAGCAGAAGGTGCTGCTCGGCAAGTGGCTGGCGACCGCACCCACGGTGCTCTTGCTGGACGAGCCCTTCCGAGGCGTGGACGTGGGCGCCAAGGCCGAGATCTTCGCCGTGCTCGAGGAGCTGAGCCGGGCCGGCATGGCCACCCTGCTCATCTCCTCCGACCTCCCTGAGCTGATCGCGCTGAGCCACCGCATCCTGGTCATGCGGGACGGTCGCCTGGCCGGCGAGCTCACCCGGGCCGAGGCGAGCGAGGAGGCGATCATGACCCTGGCGGTCGGCCAGAGGGGCGCGGCATGAGCGCCACGGCCTCCGTCGGACGGCTTCGGGAGCTGGCCGAGCGCGCCGCTGAAACCGGGGCCGCCGCCTGGCTGGTGGTGCTCTGCCTGGCGGTGGCGATGGGCGTCGAGTCGAGCCTCTTCTTCACCTCGCGGAACCTCGCCAACCTCCTCTCCGAGAGCGTCGTGCTGGGCCTGGTCACGGTCGGCGAGGCGCTGGTGATGCTGGCCGGCCAGATCGACCTCTCGGTGGGTTCGCTGGCCTCCCTGACCGGGATGTTGAGCGCCGGTCTCATCGGCGGGCGCTCGGGCCTGGTGGCGCCGGTCCTGCTCCTGGTGCTGGCCCTGGGGGCGGCGGTAGGAGCGATACAGGGGACGCTGGTGACGAGGTTCCGGGTCAACTCGTTCATCGTCACCCTGGGCAGCTACTACGCGCTCCAGGGCCTCGCCTTCGCCTACAGCCAGACCCCGGTGGGGAGCGTCCCCGACTGGCTGGCCAACGTCCCCTACCTGGGCGCCGGCCCCCTGCCGGCCTACTTCGTGGGGCTGCTGATCCTGATCGCGGTCGTGTCCTGGGTTCTGCGCCGGACCGTGGTCGGCCGCCACCTGTACGCGGTGGGCGGTGACGCCGAGGTGGCCCGGATGGTGGGGATCAGGGCCGGCGCCGTCGTGGTCGCCATCTTCGTCCTGAGCGGGACCCTGGCCGCGCTCGCCGGCTTCGTGCTGACGGTGAAGGCCACGGTGGGGACGCCCTCCGCGGGCAGCGGGCTGGAGCTGGACGCCATCACCGCCTGCGTCCTGGGTGGCATCTCCCTGAGCGGGGGACGCGGCTCGCTGCCGGGGGCGGTCGGCGGCGTCATCCTGCTCACCCTCATCCAGAACGTCTTCACCCTCCTCCACATCTCCAGCTACTTCCACAACGTGGTGCTGGCCTTCGTGATCCTGGCCGCGGTCGCGGTCTTCGTTCGGCGGGACTGATGGCGGTGCCGGTGATCGACGGGCACGCCCACGTGTTCCGTCCTCGCTCCGAGCGGTATCCACGTCCCGTCGACCGGCTGGCGCCGGCGGAGCGGGAGGCGCCGGTCGAGGAGTTCCTGCGAGCCATGGACGCGGCCGGCGTCGAGCGAGCGGTGCTCGTCCCCCTGGGGCCGGAGGACGACTACCTGGTCGAGTGCCTGCGGCGACATCCTGGGCGCTTCCAGGGCATCGGGGTCTTCGACCCCGCCCGCCCGGATCCCGCCGCTCTCGAGGCCAGGGTCGAGCGCACCGGCATCCGCGGCCTTCGCCTGCGCGGTCTGGGCGCCGGCGCCTCGGACGATGTCCGCCGTCTGCCGGTGTTCCCGGCGCTGCGGACGATGGCGGAGCGCGGTCTGGTGGTGTGGTGGTACGCGCCGCCCGACCAGCTGAGGCCGCTCCGAGGGGTGCTGGAGGCGCTGCCCGAGCTGCGGGTGGCGCTCAACCACATGGGCTTCTGTCCGGAGCGCATCGACGCCGACGCCGGGGGCCGGCCCCGTATCCGGACCCCGCTCCCCCCGTCGACCCTCCCCGCCGTGCTCGAGCTGGCCCGCTTCCCCAACGTGCACGTCATGCTCTCGGGGGCATACGCCTTCAGCCGGCTGCCCTATCCGTATCAGGACCTGGCCCCGGTGGCCGAAGCGCTCTACGAGGCCTACGGGGCTCAGCGCCTGTTCTGGGCCTCCGACTACCCCTGGATCGCCCAGGACCCCGGCTACGCGGCCATGGTCGAGCTGCCTGGCCGCCTCCTGCCCGGCCTGGGGGAGGAGGAACGGCAGGCCCTCATGGGCGGGACCATCGCCCGGCTGCTGTGGTGACGGCTCGAGTCGGACGCCGTCCCCTGGCCCACCCTTGACCTGCCCGGCCCCGGCGGCGGGCGTTCCCATCCCGGCGCCCGGCCACGTGCCCTGCCGCCCAGGTGAGGGCCGAGCCACGACGATCGGGCCCCACCCCGGCACCGCCGCCGAGCGCCGACCCGGCCCGGCGTCGCTGTGGACGCGATTGCCCGGCGAGGGCCCTCGACCCGCACCCGATGCCGGTTCACCTCAAGCCTCAGAGCCGGGGTCGCGACCTCACCGAACCCGCGGCCGGAGCCGAGAACCCTCCGTCCCCGTGCCCGGCAACAGGGGTGCGCTCGGCGGGGTTCGGCCCACCGTACGAGCTCGGGCTTTGCTACGCCGGCAAGGGAGGTCATCGCGGTGAAGCGACGATTGGGGCGTCGGGGGTTCCTCTGGCCCTCGGCGGCGAGCGTGGCCGCGCTTGCGGGCACTGCCCGGTGACCCGGGAAGGTCGTGGCCGACCGCGACCAGCACGGGGACCACCGGAGGCTCTCGCACCTGACCACGACCGAGGTCACCCGCGCCATCCGCAGGGGGACGCTCTCGGCTGCGGAACACGTCCGGACGTTGCTCGAGTAGCAAGGTCGGCTCGCGTCTCTCG
>DASRBU010000433.1:0-3292 GCA_035653475.1 Candidatus Dormiibacterota bacterium
AGCAGACACGGCCGGCCATCGACCCCAGGTTCGTGACCACGGCCTTCCACATCGACGGCTACCGGGTGGCGAGCAACCTGGGGCTGGTGCGGGGGATCACGGTGCGCTCGCGCAGCATCGTGGGCAGCATCGGAGCCGCCCTCCAGCAGCTGGGCGGGGGCAACATCACCCTCTACACCGAGCTCGCCGAGCACGCGCGGGAGGAGGCGTACCAGATCATGCTGCAGCACGCGGCGGCGATCGGGGCCAACGGGGTCCTGGGCGTGCGCTACGACGCCACCGAGATGGCCCAGGGCGTGACGGAGGTGCTCTGCTACGGCACCGCCGTGGTCTTCGCCCCGGCGACGTGAGGCGAGGCCCCGCCGGCCCCCCCGGACGCCATCGCCGAGAACCTGAATCCGGCCCGGGCCGGGGCCCCGAGCCGGTGGCGGCAGACCGCCTCCGCCGGCCCGCGTGCGGTGCCCGCGCGCCGCGGGGACGAGGGGGGGCGTGGCGACGGGGGCCCGGACCCCGCCGGACCCGGGTGGCGTTCCTCAGCCGCGAGCGAGCGCCGGGGGGTCGTGAAGGGGCGGGCGTGGACACCAGTGCCCTCGTCGGCCACGAGGGAGGAGGTCGCAGGCGGTTGGCCCCAGGCCCGGCCGGGGGCGCCCAGCGCCCCCGGGAGGATCGAGCGCGGTCCCGGACCCCGGACGTCGCCGGCCAGCGAGAGGGGGTACAGCGATGGATCCGGACCGGAGGCGCCGGTCGCGCCTCGATCCCCCGCCGGTGGCCGCTCGGATGACGGTTCGCGAGGTCCACCGCCGTTTGCGGGAGGCCCAGGGCCCCTTCACCCCCAAGCCCCGCCTGCCCGTGCTCGACGAGCTGATCGCCACCGTTCTCTCCCAGCACACCTCCGATCGCAACTCGGAGCGGGCCTTCCTCCTGCTCAGATCCCGGTTCCCGAGCTGGGAGGCGGTGCGGCGCGCGCCCACCCCGGAGGTGGCCGACGCCATCCGCTGCGGAGGCATGGCCGAGCAGAAGGCGATCCGCATCCAGCAGATCCTGGCCGAGGTCGAACGACGGGAGGGGAGGCTGGACCTGGAGCGACTGCACCGGCTCGAGGCCGCCGAGGTGGAGGGCTACCTGACCTCGCTGCCCGGGGTCGGTCCCAAGACCGCCGCCTGTGTGCTCCTCTTCGCCATGGGCCGCCCGGCCTTCCCGGTCGACACCCACGTCCACCGGGTGGCCACGCGCCTGGGATGGCTGAGGGCCGGGACGTCGGCGGAGGAGGCGCACCGCGTGCTGGCCGGCCTCGTCCCCTCGGAGGTCCGCTACGACCTCCACCTGGCCCTCGTCACCCACGGCCGCACGGTGTGCCTGGCCCGAGCGCCGCGCTGTCACGCCTGCCCGATCAGAGATCGGTGCGCCTGGGCGTCGGCCCGAGCCGCTCCTCCCGACGCCCCGCCCGGCGCCGGCTCCGCCCCGGCCAGGTCACCTCGCCGGTGAGCGACCGGCACCCGACCCCGGGCGCCACCAACGCCAGGTCGCGGTCCCGACGGGGAGCGGCGGACCCGACCGGGGATCGGCGGGGATCGGGGCCGAGGCGCGACAATCGAACCGTGGGTTCCCGGTTTCGACTCAGGGCCGGTGCCCGGCCCCTGCCGGCCCTGGCCGAGCTGCTCTCCGGCTGGGCGGACGTCGAGGCCGCCGACCGGCTCGGGCGCCCGGGGCGATGGCCGCCCCCTCCTGAGGCCCCGGCCGCCGGATCACCCCTGAGAGGGCCGGCGTCCCTGCTCCTGTACCGACGTGGCGTCTCGACCCGTCCCCTGGAGCTGGGGATCGCGGACGGCGACCTCGTCGTCCACGCGCCGGCGTGCACGGCTCCCGAGGACCTGGAGCTGGCCGTGGCCCTGATGGCGCGGGCCGGCGAGCTGATTGGCTGCGCGATCCAGCTCGAGGAGGGCGATGAGCTCAGCCCGGAGCGACTGCGCCGCCGGTGTGGCCGCCGCTGGGCCAGGCAGCATCTCCACGACCAGGCGGAGTCGCTCGCCGCGCTGGCGGTCGAGCGAGGCTCGGTGGTGGTGATGGGGCCGGTGCGTCCGTTCCACCTCGGTCCCCGCCTGCTGGGCCAGCTGCGCGACGCCAGGGTCCCGGGCACCTTCGCCGAACGGCTGGTCGCGGCCATGCGCAGCGCCCAGTGGCCCCCGGGCGACCGCTACGCTGCCCACGTGATGCACGTTCGCACGCCCTCCGGGAGGCACGAGTTCACCGCCGCCGTCTGGGGCGAGGGGGTGGGCTACGTCTTCCCGGCCGTCGACTACCTGGTCCTGGCCTCGGCCGGGAGCGGCCGGCGGCACCTGATGATCCCCCCCGAGGTCGCGCCGCGTATCGCCGCCGACCGCTGCCGCTATCTGGACGAGGTCCAGCTCCTGGTGGAGGCCATCGCCGGACCCGAGTGGCGCGCGCTGTGGCGCCGGGCGGAAGCGCACCAGGTCCCCCTGCCGGACTGAGGAGGATGGGCGAGGACGGCCACCTCGCCGGCGTGCGGTCGGATCACCCCCCGTGAGCCCCGTGGCCGCCGAACCCACCGTGGCCACCGGCATGGCCGTGGCCGCCGAACCCACCATGACCACCGGCATGGCCGTGGCCGCCGGCGTGGGAGCCGATGTGCCCGTGGTGGCCGTGGTGGTGGCCCGGACCGCCGCCATCGTGGCCCGGCGGGCAGTCGGGGACACCGGCGGCCGGCCCTTCCCAGCCGGCGGCCGTCGCCGGGCCGCCGCCCGATCCCGTCCGTCGGGAGCGGTGCCTGCACCTCAGGCCCAGCAGGATGCCACCGATCCCCAACAGCACCGCTCCCCCAAGGGCGACCGCGACCGCGCTCCCCTCGTCCATCTCCGACCTCCCCAGGTGGGCCCTCCGGCCGTCCCCGACCGGCGGTGGCACGGGCACCCACGGCCCGACCTTCGACTCAGAGCATAACCACGGGCAGCCTGGAGCGGCCGGGGGTCGCGTCGGCCCCGATCGTCCCGGCGCGCCTCCCGTTGTCGGCTTTCGCACCCACGTCACGCACGATTACGCTTACGGAACGGCCGAGACCGGTCGGAGCACAGGTGCAGAGACGTGAGGTGCTGGCACAGGAGTTCATGAGCTTCGCTCGCTTCGATTCGCAGGAGACCGGGACCGGGTCCGACCATGGCGGTCATCCCATGCAGCTGCCCGTCGACGTGCTCCCGGAGCCCGGTCCCCTACCGGCCGGATCCCGAATGCCGCGATCACGTCCCGCGGGCTTCACCGGCCGCGTCGCCGAGCTGCA
>DASRBU010000434.1:0-6714 GCA_035653475.1 Candidatus Dormiibacterota bacterium
CAGCCGGGCCTGGAAGAGGTCGCTGCCCAGAGGGAGGTGGGGGCCGTGCTGCTCGACGGGACCGGAGAGCAGGAAGACCACGGTCCGGGTCGGGTCGAGGCCGGCCACCTGGGTCCAGGTCGCCTCCTCCAGGGCGATCAGCGGCGCCTTCACCGGCTCCAGCCTAGCCCAGCAGCGCCGGGCCGGCGCGCCCGGAAGAGATGCGGCAACCGGGGCGGCAAGGGCGTCGAGAGAAGGCCTGGGCAGCACCCCCGCGCCGCGGTCCACGACACCACTCCTTCTTCCGCCTCGGGCTCGGCCACGGCGCCGCCCACCGCACCCGCCGAGCCGGTCCGCCCGGCCGTGGTCCGGGTGCGGCTCGCCCTCCGCCCGGAGTCCCCGGCCCAGACGGGCGAGGCGGGGAGAGCCCCCATCGCGCCTCGTTCCCGCGGCGCCGGTGGGGAGGGCGGGCACCACCCGCACCGACCGGGTGCGGCCAGCCCTACCTGCATCCGGGTGCTTCCGCCCGGGCCCCCCTGCACTCGTGGTCATGGCGGCGGCGTCCAACAACCGGCCCGTGCCGCGCACCGGACCTCATCGGGCGCGAAGAGCCGATCGACGAGATCACCCGGCTCCTGGCGACGACACGTCTGCTGACCCCGACCGAGGTCGGCGGCGGGAAGACCCGGCTGGCGCTGCGCGCGAGGATGCAGGCGCTGCCGGCCTACTCGGATGGCGCGCGGGCCGGTCGAGTGGGCCACGCGGACCGACCCGGCGCTGGTGGCCCGCGCGTATCGCCGGCACGTGGAGTCGGCACCCGACGAGCTCGCCACCTCCCCGAGCCAAACGCATCGACGCCCTGGCCATCGCGCCTTCGTCGCCCCGGCGACACGTCCGCACGCGCCCTCGCTCCGGGCCGCCGGGGCCGTCTCCGAGCCTCCACCGCTCGCCGCGCTCCCGCCGGCACTCGCCGGGCGCCGGACATCGGTCGTCCAGCGCCGGCCGGCCTGCCCCCATCGCCCGGCCCGAGAACCGCCATCATCGATGGGTGGAGCATCCGCGTCAGCGCCGTTCAGGAGGGGGTCCCATGAGCCGACCCCAGGCCACCGTCCTGGTTCCGGGCCTGCTCTGCTCGGCCCGTCTCTACACCGAGCAGATCCCCGCCCTCTGGCGGTTCGGGCCGGTGACCGTCGCCGACCACACCCGGGACCACCGCCTGGACCACATCGCCAGCCGCATCCTGGCCTCCGCCCCGCCCCGGTTCGCGCTGGTGGGGCTCTCGATGGGCGGCTACCTGGCCTTCGAGGTCCTGCGCCAGGCCCCGGAGCGGGTGGCGGCGCTCGCCCTCCTCGACACCGTGGCCTACCCGGAGCGCCCCGAGCAGACCGAGCGTCGGCAGGTCCAGATCGAGCTGGCCCGGCAGGGACGGTTCGCCGAGGTGATCGACCTCCAGTTCCCGCTCCTGGTCCACCCCGCCCGGCTGCAGGACGAGGACCTGCGAGGCGTGGTGCGCCTGATGGCGGAGGAGGTGGGCCCCGAGGCCTTCATCCGCCAGCAGATGGCGATCATGGGCCGTCCCGACTCCCGCCCCGACCTGCCCGGGATCCGTTGCCCGACCCTGGTCCTGGTCGGCGACGGCGACCAGCTGACCCCCCCGGACCAGGCCCGGGAGATGGCGGCCGCGATCCCCGGCTCGCGGCTGGTGATCGTGCCCGGGTGCGGCCACCTGTCCACGCTGGAGCGACCGCAGGCGGTCACCGAGGCCCTGGTGGAATGGCTGCGCTCGACCACGGTGGAAGCAACCGACGCCGGCGAGGTCGCCGCCGAGCCGCGCGGACCGGCCGGCTCCGGGGAGACGTGACCGGGCCCGGGGGGCGGCCGAGGGCGGCCAGGGAACTCCCTCGGCTCCCCGATCTACTCGGCCACGAAGACGTGGACCGTGGCCACCAGGTTGTCCCCCTCCCCCCAGCCGCCGGCGTTCTGGGTGAGGGCCACCCGGGCTCCCTCGACCTGGCGCCGCCCGGCCCGGCCGCGCAGCTGGCAGACCGCCTCGTAGATCTGGGCCAGGCCCGTGGCCCCGATCGGGTGCCCTCGGGCCAGCAGGCCACCGCTGGTGTTCACCGGGAGCCTCCCGCCCAGCCGGGTGGCGCCGCTCCGGATCAGCGCTGGCCCCTCCCCGGGCTCGGCCAGCCCCAGCTGCTCGTACAACGCCAGCTCGGCCGAGGCGGCGGCCTCGTGCAGCTCGACGCAGTCCAGCGACTCCGGCCCCAGCCCCGCGGTCTCGTAGGCGGCCCTGGCCGCCAGCTCGGAGACCCTGGCCCCGGCCGCGGCCGAGCGCAGCACCGAGGCCGCCACCCGGACCCGAGGGCCGTTCCCACGCGCCAGCCGCTCGCTCACCACCACCGCCGCGGCGGCGCCGTCCGAGATCGGCGAGCACATGAGCAGGGTGAAGGGATGGACGATGGGCCGGGAGGCGAGCACGTCCTCCACCGTCAGCTCCGACCCGTACTGGGCCAGCGGGTTGAGCATGCCGTGGCGCTGGTTCTTCACCACCACCGCGGCGAAGTCCTCGACCGTGGCCCCGCTGCGCTCCATGTAGTCGAGCGCCGCCTGCGCGTACATGTCCATCAGGAAGGAGCGGTCGGCGGGGAGCTGGGCGGGGATGCGCTCCACGTCCACCGAGCCTCCGATGGCGGCGAAGGAGCGCCGCTTGTCGGGGTGTGTCATCTTCTCCGCCCCCACCGCCAGGGCCACGTCGCAGTAGCCCGAGGTCACCGCCTGGCAGGCCAGGTGGAAGGCGGTGGAGGCGGAGGCGCAGGCGTTCTCGACGTTGACCAGGGGGATCCCCTCCAGACCCAGGGGACGGAGCGTCACCTGTCCGGCGACCATCTCCTGGCCGGTGATCGACCCCGCCACCGCGTTGGCGAAGTAGCAGGCCTGGACCCGGCCGGCCTCCAGCCCGGCGTCCCGCAGGGCGGCGGTGACCGCCTCCGCGGTCAGGTCCTTGAGCGTGCGCTGCGGCTGCTTGGCGAACAGCGTCATGCCCACCCCGGTCACGTAGGCGCCCTTCACCTCCGTCACCGGCTCACCTCCCCGTTCCGTCCGCTGCGCTCACCGGCGGCAGGTGATGTAGGTCCAGCAGGCGCGGAAGTCCTTGCGCCCGCCGAACAGGATGTCCATCGAATGACGGATCAGGCCCAGGCGGTCCTGGACCGCCTCCGGCGTGGGCGGCCGGCCGTCCACCTTCTCGGTGCCGCCGACCCAGCCCAGGACCGCGTCGTGGTAGGTGCTCATCAGCTCGAACCAGTCGTCGACGTTGGCCTCGATGGTCTCCTCGCGCACGCGCTCGACCCTGAGCCCGGCCTCCTCCAGGGCGTCCAGGTAGTACTGGAGCGGCCGCGGGGCGAGGAAGACGCGATCGCGGTAGGCGTGATGGGCGGCCAGCCGCTCCTGGTCCTCCAGCGCCGCCCGGTAGGCGGCGTAGCGGGGATCGGTGCGCACCAACCCCTCGGCCACCTCGTTGATGACCCACACCGTCTCGTCCAGGATCCACTCGTTGGGTCGGGCGCGTGGGTTGCGGATGTTGCCGGAGTTGATGAAGACCAGCCCTCCCGGGCGCAGCGCCCGCACCCACGAGGCGAGGGTCTCGGGCAGGTCGTAGTAGAGGTGGATGGCGTTGGTGGACACGATGGCGTCCACGCCCCGCTTCAGCATCTCCGTGCCCAGCACCTCGTCCAGGTGCTCCAGCCGCTTCTCCGGCTTGCGGTAGTGGAGCAGGCGCAGGGCCACCAGGGGGTCGTCCCGGAACTTGTCCAGGGCCACGCGCAGGAACTTGGCCGAGCTGTCGGCGATCACCACCCCGACCTGCCGGTCGAAGACCCGCAGCTTGAGCCGGTCGAGCAGGATGCCGGTCCCGCCCGAGTAGTCGACCAGGATGTCGCCGTGGCGGAGGTTCCGGGCCAGGTCCTCGACGGTGGGGTCGAGGTTGCGGTACCAGCCGTGCTGCTCCACCGTGTCGTAGGCCAGCCCGAAGCTGTCCACCGGCTGCCGGGTCCAGTCCTCGTCCGGGATGCGCTCGAAGCCGGCCGGCCACTGGAAGACCGCCGGCCGTTCCTCAGCCGGCACCGTCAGCGGCGCCGAGACCTGGCGATGCAGCTCGATCAGCTCGCCCACGGCCTGGGGCGCCTCGCGACCCCAGCCGCACTCGCTGGCCACCCCGAACTCGGACCGGTGACGGCGTGCGGCCCGGATGCGCCGTCGCGCGCCCTCCACCCCGTCGGCCCGGTGGATCACGCCCAGGTAGAGCTCCGTCTCCGGGCGCAGGTGGAGCTCGCCCAGGGGAGCGAAGTAGGCGTCGTCGCACTCCCTGGGGACGGGCAGGTGGACCCAGTTGAGAGGCCGGTCCAGGCTGGTGGCGAGGGCGTTGGCGATCTGCACCAGCTTGCCGGCGTCGGCCGGCTCCCGGAAGCAGCGGCCGCGCACGTCGGCGTAGCAGAGGTGGTAGCCCAGCTCGACCTCGGGCGGGACGTGCCGGCTCAGGCGGAGCAGCCGCTCCAGGATCCCGGCCCGGACGTCGGAGAACCACACCCGCACCAGGCCCTCGATCATGCCCATCTCGACGTTGGTGTCCCACTGGATGGCCAGCTGCTCGTGCGGGATGGCCTCCAGCATCTCGCGCAGCTCCTCCAGCATGCGCGCCTCGTAGAGCGGCTCCAGGGCGGCCTGGTTCTCGACGGCCACGAAGGCGCTGATCGGAGCCAGCGGCGTCGGCAGCGAGACCTGGAAGCGACATTCGCTGGGGATCACGCCGTCGCGCTTGAGGCGGGCGAAGATCCGGTAGGAGGCCACCGCGGCCTGGGCGTAGCCCAGGCTGCCGAAGCGGATCGCCTCCACCCGCTCGCCGTCCCGGACCCGGAGCTTGGGCAGGGCGCGGTAGTGATCCGGGCCCGGGGGACCGACCTCGAACTGGGGCAGGGCGCTGAGCACCGGGTACTGCCAGACGATCCAGTCGGAGCGGGGACCGGTCTCCCCGTCCGGGATCCGGCGCAGGCGGTCCCCCAGCGAGGTGGCCACGGTCCGGAACACCTCCTCGGGGTTGGTCAGGGGGACGCTGCCCACCAGGTGGACCCCACCGGTGGCGATCTCCGGACGGTCGTCCCGGCCCCGGGCCGGAGCCGATGACTGCACGCTGGTCGACATCTCGCCCTCCTCTTACCCCGCCCTGGAGGCCGACGTCCGATCCGCCTCCACCCGCTCGAGCAGGGCCTGCACGCGATCGGTCCGCTCCCAGGGAGCATCGATGTCGGTACGCCCGAAGTGGCCGTAGGCGGCGGTGGCGGCGAAGATGGGGCGGCGCAGGTCGAGGTCCCTGATGATCGCGCCCGGCCGCAGGTCGAAGACGGCCTGGACCGCCTCCAGGATCCGATCGTCGGGCACGGCGGCGGTGTCGAAGGTCTCCAGGCTCACGGCCAGGGGCCGGGCCATGCCGATCGCGTAGCAGAGCTGGACCTCGCAGCGACGGGCGAGGCCCGCGGCGACGACGTTCTTCGCCACCCAACGGGCCGCGTAGGAGGCGGAGCGGTCGACCTTGGTCGGATCCTTGCCGCTGAAGGCGCCGCCGCCGTGGCGGACCACGCCTCCGTAGGTGTCGACGATGATCTTGCGGCCGGTGAGCCCGGCGTCGCCGACCGGGCCGCCGATCACGAAACGCCCGGTGGGGTTGACGTAGATCCTGGTCCGGTCGTCCATCAGCTCGGCGGGCACGACCGGCCGGATCACGTGCTCCAGGACGTCGTCGTAGATCTGCTCCGAGCCGACCTCCGGTCGGTGCTGGGTGGAGACCACGATCGCCTCCACACGCCGGGGCCGGCCGTAGGCGTACTCGACGGTGACCTGGCTCTTGCCGTCGGGCCGCAGGTAGGCGAGCTCTCCGGAGCGGCGGACCTGAGCCAGGCGCCGGGTCAGACCGTGGGCCAGGCTGACGCTCAGCGGCATCAGCTCGGGGGTCTCGTCGCAGGCGAAGCCGACCATCATGCCCTGGTCGCCGGCGCCCACCCTGGCCACGGCGTCGTCGTCCGAGTCGACGCCGCTGCGCACCTCCAGGGCCTGGCCGACGCCCTGGGCGATGTCCGGGCTCTGCTTCCCCAGGGCCACCACCACCGCGCAGCCGTCGGCGTCGAAGCCGGCCGTGGGGTCGGTGTACCCGATCCGGCGCAGTGTCTCGCGCACCACCGTGGGCACGTCCACCACCGCGGTCGTGGTGATCTCGCCGCACACCAGCACCAGGCCGGTGGTGACCGAGGTCTCGCAGGCCACGCGGGCGTGGGGATCCTGGGCCAGGATGGCGTCGAGGATCGAATCCGAGACCTGATCGCAGATCTTGTCCGGATGGCCCTCGGTCACGCTCTCGCTGGTGATGAAGTGACGAGGCGAGGTGCTGAACGTGGTCATCAGGTTCCCTCCTCCCAGGATTCGAGGTAGCGTCGCTGCTCCTCCGTCAGGGTGTCGATCTCGATCCCCATGGCCTGGAGCTTGAGCCGGGCCACCTCGCCGTCGATCTCGGCCGGCACCTCGTGGACCCGCCGCTCCAGCTCTCCCGCGTGCCGCACCAGGTACTCCAGGCTCAGCGCCTGGTTGGCGAAGCTCATGTCCATCACCGCCGCCGGGTGCCCCTCCGCCGCCGCCAGGTTGATCAGCCGCCCCTCCCCCAGCAGGTGCAGCCGCCGCCCGTCCCGC
>DASRBU010000435.1:0-2277 GCA_035653475.1 Candidatus Dormiibacterota bacterium
GCCCGGCCTGGTGCTCAGGCCGACCGGCGGTCACACCCCCGGGCACCAGCTGCTGCTCTTCCGTCCCTCGCCGGACCTGGCCTGTGTGGTCACCGGAGACCTGGTCGGCCTCCAGCCCCACCTTCGCCTGAGCTGGAACTCGTCGGCCGATCTGGACGTGTTGCGAGTGATCGAGGAGAAGGCGCGCCTCCTGGAGGAGGCGGCCAACCATCGCTGGTTGCTCGTGCTGGGGCACGAGGTCGATGGCGCGGCCGGCTACGTCGATCCCGGGGGCGGGTGGACGCCGGAGCCGGCGCTCAACCGGGAGCTGGAGGTGGAGCCGGACGGGGGCGAGGACGGCTCCTGAGTGGTCCGCAGCGGTCCGCCCACCGACCGCTGCCGGTGGCGGTGCCGGGCCCTGCTCCGCTACGGGGGGCCGGGGATGAGCGGGCCGTGGCCGGCGATCATGCTCCCGGCGGGACCGGGAGAGGAGGGGTTCGTCCAGACCCGGTACATGGCCACGCCGTGGCCGGGGACGGTGGCCGTGATCTGACCGGCGCTGCTCGTGGTGAGGCGGGCCCAGAGGTCGCGCACGGTATAGGAGGAGGAGCGGGGCAGGCCCAGCTCGGCGGCGGTGACGGCCAGGGTCCGAGGACGATCGGCAGTGTTGAGCAGCACCACCGCCCGGGAGCCGTCGGCCAGGGGTCGCGCCCACACCTGCTCGTCGGGCGCGTCGAGGATGCGGGTGCCCTCGTCGCCCAGCGGGTCCTGGTCGACGGCGATCACCTCGGGGTTGGTGACGATCCGCTCCGTCTGCGGCGTCATGTGGAGGAGGTCGTTGCCCAGCATCAGCGGCGCGGCCAGGATGGCCCAGAGGCTGAACGTGGCCCGGTCCTCGTCGGGGGTGGTGCCGCCGTTCCCGATCTGGAGCATGTCGGGATCGTTCCAGGCTCCCGGGAAGGCGTAGGCGGCGAGCCCGTCCTGCTCGTCGAGCGCGGTCATGATGCTGTCCCGGCCTCGCCCGTGGGGCCGGCCGCTCCAGAAGTCTCCGACGTCGTCGGTCGTCCGCCAGGAGATGCCCAGGCCCGGTCCCCACAGCCAGGGCCGGGCGATTCCGTACTCCGAGATGCTCAGCTCCATGGGCCGGCCCGTGCGGCGGATGGCGTCCGCCATCCGCTGGTAGGCGGCCCTGATCACCTCTTCGAACGAGCCTGGGTCGGAGAAGGTCAGGCTGTTCGACCCCGCCCTCAGCGTCACCTGGACGTCCAGGGAGCCGAGCGTCCCCCATCCCGTGACCAGTCCCTCCGGCGTGGTCGGGACCGGGTACCAGGTGGGGAGGGGCGGGCCGCCGTCGACGCTCAGCAGCGCGAACCGCCGCCGGCGCAGGGGAAGGAAGACCGGGGCGCTGCTGTGGTCGACGTTGACGTACCTGACCACCAGCCGGTACCGGCCCGGGGCCGGCACCGTCACCCCGTTGATCTCGAGGGCCCCGCCCTGGAGGCCGATCGCGGTCACGTCACGGCCCTGGGGGCAGCGGGGGCAGGCCCCGATCCTGGCCCCGCCCTCGAGGAGGTTGGCCGGCGAGGCGGCCTCGTAGCGGCCGAGGAGCGTGCTTCCGCGCTCCACGGCGACCTCGGCCAGGTCGGGTGCCCCGGGGGTGGTGCCGGGCGGGAAGCGATAGTGGCAGAGGTCGTACTTGATGAAATCCACCCCCCAGGCGGCGAAGGTGCTGGCGTCCTGGAACTCCCCGCCGGGGGCGCTCTGGGTGCCCGGCATCCGGCCCGCACAGTCGGTCAACCCCACCGCCTGGTGGATGCCGAACTTGAGCCCCAGACGGTGGACGTAGGCGGCGACGGCGGCGATGCCCTCGGGGAACTTGGCCGGATCGGGTTGCAGGTCGCCGTGGGCATCGCGCCGGGAGAGGCCCCAGCCGCCGTCCACCACCACGGTGTCGTAGCCCGCCTTCCGCAGCCCGGAGGTCACCAGCGCCCGGGCCTCGGCCTCGATCAGGGCCTGGTTCACGTCCGGTCCGAACGCGTTCCAGCTGTTCCAGCCCATGGGTGGGGTCTCGCGCCGCACCTCGGCTGAGGCCGTGGGGGGTGGGGTGGGGGCCCGGGGAAGCCGTAGCGCCGGGCGCGCCAGGTGCGCGCCGCCCCCCGACGGCAGCGCCGTGCTCAGGAACAGGGCCAGGACCAGCCACGAGCCGGCGCGCAGGGCCGTGCGGACCGGGCCAGGGATCGAGCGAGCGTCTCCACCCCCCATGGCCCTACATCATGCCCGACCGTGCCCCGGCGTACG
>DASRBU010000436.1:0-2182 GCA_035653475.1 Candidatus Dormiibacterota bacterium
GTGACTGGGCCGAGCGCGGAAAGTTGGCGCACTCCTCGATCCGGTAGTGGGCGCCGGCGAAGCTGAAGCGCTGACCGGGTGGGGTGGTCCACAGCCCGTGGATGATCTGGAGCTGCTCCTCCAGGCGGTCGAAGCGCTCCCGCAAGGGCGGGAAGGGGATGCCGAACATCCGGTGCTCGCGCTCGTACCAGGCGGCTCCGATCCCCAGCTCGACCCGGCCACCGCTCATGGCGTCGACGGTGGCCACGGTGATGGCGAGCACGCCGGGCAGCCGGAAGGTGGCGGCGGTGACCAGCGTCCCCAGGCGCACCCGACGCGTCTCCCGCGCCAGCCCGGCCAGCGTGGTCCAGGAGTCGGTGGGCGCGAGCCGGGGGTCGTCGGGGTCGATGCTCAGGTAGTGGTCGGAGCGGAAGAAGGCGTCGAAGCCAGCCTCCTCGACGGTTCCGGCCATGGCCAGGATCTGCTCGTAGGTGGCTCCGTGGCGTGCTTCCAGCAGGACGCGCAGCCTCATCTGACCTTCCTCCTCGACCGCTCTCCCCACCCTCCCACCGGTGTGGAGACCCCTCACCGCGCCGGCGCGGCGGGACCTCGCCCTCCGCGCCGCGCGACCGGATGGCCGGCAGCAGGAATGCTAGCATGCCACTCCGGCCGGCGCCTTGCCTCCGCCGCCCGAGGCGGCCCGGCGACGCCATCCGGGCGGATGTGGTACGGACACAGACGTCGACACCGACCGCTCGCTCCAGGAGGAACCTCGATGACCACCACCCCGGTCCAGCCCCCGTTCCGGGCCGAGCACGTCGGCTCCCTGCTGCGACCGCCCGAGCTGCTGGAGGCGCGGGCGGCGTTCGAGCGGGGAGGGATCTCCGCCGAGGAGCTGCGGGCGGTCGAGGACCGCCACGTCCTGGAGGCGATCCGGCTCCAGGAGCGGGTGGGCCTCCGGTCCATCAGCGACGGCGAGTTCCGGCGGGCGATCTACTTCGGCCACTTCCCGGCCGCGGTCGAGGGCTTCACGTGGATGGAGGCCCGCGACCTCTTCACCGACGCCCGGGGACGGCGGATGCCCTACCGGACGCCGGTGGTGACCGGGCGGCTGCGCCGGGTGCGGGGCATCGCCACCGAGGAGTACCGGTTCGTGGCCGAGCATACCGAGCACACCCCCAAGGTCACCCTGCCCAGCCCCTGCTCGCAGCACTACTTCCGCTGGCGGGAGGGGATCTCCGACCGCGACTACGACCTGGAGACGTTCTTCGCCGACCTGGTCCGCATCTACCGGGAGGAGCTGGCTGCCCTGGGCGCGCTTGGCGCCCGCTACGTGCAGCTGGACGACGTCAGCTTCGGCATGCTCTCCGACGAGCGTCACCAGCAGGCCTTCCAGGCCCGTGGCTACGACCCGGAGGCCATGGTGGACCGCTACGTGGAGGTGATCAACCAGGCCGTCGCCGACCGGCCCCCGGGGATGGTGGTCGCCCTCCACATCTGCCGGGGCAACAACCAGGGCCGCTGGCTGGCCGAGGGCGGCTACGACGCCCTGGCCGAGCGCGTCTTCGGCGGGCTTCGGGTCGACGCGCTCTTCCTCGAGTACGACAGCCCGCGGGCGGGCGGCTTCGCTCCCCTCCGCTTCGTGCCCCCGGAGCGGAAGGTGGTGCTGGGGCTGGTCAGCACCAAGACCCCGGAGCTGGAGCCCGAGGAGCGGCTGCTGCGCGCCATCGAGGAGGCGGGTAGGTACCTCCCGCTCGAGCGCCTGGCCCTGAGCCCCCAGTGCGGCTTCGCCAGCACCGCCCCCGGCAACCCGCTCTCGCCCGCGGACCAGGAGGCCAAGCTGCGCCGAGTGGTCGAGGTGGCAGCGCGGGTCTGGGGGACCTGAGCCGGACAGGAACCACCGGCGCCGGCCCCTCCCGCCGAAGCCGGGGGCGGCCGGCGCCGGTCTCCGGCTGCAGGTCCGGCTCAGGCCGGGACCAGGGCCAGGGGACGGACCGGGGAGCCGGTGGCGCCCTTCATCTTGAGCGGGATGCAGACGAAGCAGAACTCCCAGACCCGGTCTCGGGCCAATTCCTCCAGGTTCAGGTGCTCGATGATGTGGATCCCGCTGCGCACCAGCAGGATGGCGTGGCCGGGCAGGGAGAGGCCGAGCCGCGGGTCGAAGGCGCCGTACACGTCCCAGGCCACGTTGTCCGCGCCCACC
>DASRBU010000437.1:0-4888 GCA_035653475.1 Candidatus Dormiibacterota bacterium
TGAGGGTGGTGATGCCGGGCAGCGGGGTGATCATGATCATGCCCGTCTCGGTCTGCCACCAGGTGTCGACCACCGGCGTCCGGTTGCCGCCGATGTGCTCCCGGTACCACATCCAGGCCTCGGGGTTGATCGGCTCGCCCACCGAGCCGAGCAGGCGGAGCGAGCTGAGGTCGTGCCGGCGTGGGTACTCCGGGCCCCACTTCATGCAGCTGCGGATCGCGGTCGGCGACGTGTACAGGATGTCGACCTTGTAGCGCTCGACGATGTCCCACCAGCGGTCCTTGTCCGGGTAGTCGGGCGTGCCCTCGTAGATGACGCCAGTGGTGCCATTGCAGAGCGGCCCGTAGACGATGTAGCTGTGGCCGGTCACCCAGCCGATGTCGGCGGCGCACCAGTAGATCGAGTCGGGCTTGACGTCGAAGATGTAGTAATGGGTGCTGGCCACGCCGACCAGGTAGCCGCCGGTGGTGTGCACGATGGCCTTGGGCTTGGCCGTGGTCCCGCTCGAGTACAGGAGGTAGAGCAAGTCCTCCGAGTCCATCTCCTCGCAAGGGCAGGACGAGGGATCGTCGCTCACGTCGGCAAGCAGGTCGTGCCAGTAGACGTCCCGTCCCTCCTGCATGGGCACGTCGGCCCCGGTGCGACGGAAGACGACGCAGCGCCGGACCGAGGGGCACTGGGTCAGGGCCTCGTCCGAGGTGCGCTTCAACGGCACCGGGCGGCCCCGCCGCTGACCCTCGTCCTGGGTGATCAGGACCTCGCACTCCATGTCGTTGAGGCGGCCCACCAGCGAGTCGGCGCTGAAGCCGCCGAACACGACCGTGTGCGGCGCCCCCAGGCGGGTACAGGCCAGCATGGCGATCGGAAGCTCCGGGACCATGCCCATGTAGATACCGACCGGCGTCCCCTTCTTGACCCCGAGCTTCTTCAGCCCGTTGGCGAAGCGCACCACCTCGCGCTGCAGATCGGCGAAGGTGATGACCTTGCGCTCGCCGACCGGCTCCCCCTCCCAGTAGTAGGCGACCTTGCCCCCGCGACCGGCCTCGACGTGGCGGTCGACGCAGTTGTAGCAGACGTTGAGCTTGCCGCCCAGGTACCAGCGGGCGTAGGGCAGCTCCCACTCCAGGACCCGATCGAAGGGCTTGAACCAGCTCACCCTCTGGAGGGCCTCGTCCCGCCAGAACCCCTCGAAGTCCCGCTCCGCCCGCTCGTAGATCTCGGGCTGGGCGTTGGCACGGGCGGCCAGGACGGGATCCGGGGGGTACCGCCGGCTCTCCTGGAGCAGGGTCTCGATCGCGTGCCCGGCGGTCTCCTCGATCGACATCGACGTCCTCCCTGTGTGCTCAGCGATCCACCATCCTCCGGTTAGGCTACTCGCCCGTGGCCGGCGACGGCGCTCCCGCGCCGGGGGCCACGGGCCGAGGGCGCCACAGCGGGGAGCCCAGGGGTAGCACCGGCCGGTCCGAGAGGCTGTTGACCACGATGGCGGCCGAGGTGTACCACGCCACCAGCGCGGTCAGGATGCCCAGGTAGCCGCCGATGGCGGTCACCCCCACCCCGCCGGCCTGGCCCATGAAGTTGCCGATGAAGAGCACGATCTCGGTCGCCTCGAGGGTGAGGAAGACCCCGAAGACGGCGGCGTTGACGCGCGTGCTCCAGAAGAGCATGTAGGTGTTGAAGACGGCGAAGGCGACCAGGATCCAGGCCACCGAGAGGGTGACCTCCTTGGTCGGCACCTTGCCCGCCACCACCAGTCCCACGAACACGGCCAGGCCCAGCCAGAAGCCGCCGTAGGTCGAGAAGGCGGTGGCGCCGAAGGTGTTGCGGTTCTTGAACTCCCACATGCCCGCCAGCAGCTGCACGGTGCCACCGTAGAAGGCGGCGAAGCCGAAGAAGGTCAAGAGCGGCGTGACCGATTCACCGAAGGCGTTGGTGAGGCTCAGCAAGAACGTGGTCAGCGCGAACGCCGCCAGCCCCAGGGCGGCCGGATCCGCCACCTGTGGAACTCCTCGTTGCTCTGCCATCGCTCCTCCTCCGTGACTCCTCCGTTCAAGGCCCGGCTCACCGCAGCCTGGCGACGGGACGTCCCAGCCATCCCGCGATCGCGACGGCGGCCCGAAGGGCCCACTGAGGCCATTCATAGGCCGGTTCGGTCGCGGCGTACAGCGATCTGCGCCGAGCGGTCGGTATCCACCGACGAGCGGCGCCTTCGACGCCGTGAGCGGCGAGCACCGGTCGGAGATCGACCGGACCCCTGGGCGAGGGCCGCCCGCCACCGGGCCCGAGGCGGGGACCGGACCCCGCCCGGCCGCTTGCCCCGGCCCCGCCGTCTCCCCGATCATCACAGAAGCGAGGGTCGGATGAGCTGGGAGGCCGCGCTCGGCGCGCAGGCCGTCCTGACCGGGTTCGCGGCGGCGTTCGTCTACCTGCTGCTGCGACGCCAGCGGCGGGGTTTCGGCACGCTCGAGGAGCGCGCCATGCTCCGCACGCTGGCCTTCGCCACCTCGACGCTGCGGGCGCTCCGTGGCGGGCTCACCCGCGCCGGTGCCGGCCAGGTCCTGCCCGCGGTCGCGGAGCAGGCCGCCGCGGAGGGCGTCGCGCTCTACGGACACGAGGGGCTGCTGGGCTTCCACCCCCGTTCCGCCGGGCCGGCGGAGGCCCACCGGCTCCACCTGGGGACGGAGCAGCCGGCGGTGCTCGACGCTCTGGCCACGGGACGGCTGAAGCTGGTCGACCTCCACCCGCCGGGCGAGGAGACCTGCGAGCTGCGCTACGGGGTGGTCGCCCCCCTCGTCGTGCTCGAGCAGCCAGTCGCTGCCCTGGTCACCTACCACCTCCAGACGCCGGGGCCGGCCGCCCTGCGCATCGCCTCCGACCTGGCCGAGCTGCTGGCCACCCAGCTCCGCCTGCAGGCCGCCGACCAGCAGCGCGTGGCCCTGGCCCGGAGCGAGCTCCGGGCCCTGCGGGCGCAGATCTCCCCCCACTTCATCTACAACACGCTCACCACCATCGCCTCCTTCATCCGCACCGACCCCGAACGGGCCCGGGAGCTGGTGCAGGAGTTCGCCGACTTCACCCGTCGCGCCTTTCGCTCCCAGGGCGAGTTCACCACCCTGGCCGAGGAGCTGATCTACGTCCGTCAGTACCTGCAGCTGGAGCAGGCCCGGCTGGGGGAGCGCTTGCAGCTCCGCCTCCACGTCGATCCCGAGGTGCTCAACACCACGGTGCCGACGCTGATGGTCCAGCCCCTGGTCGAGAACGCCATCAAACACGGGATCGAGGCCGCCCAGGGCGGGGGCACGGTCGAGATCCGGGCCGAGGACCAGGACGACGAATGCCTGATCGTGGTCAAGGACAACGGCGCCGGCTTCGAGGTCGACCGGGTGACCGACCGGGGGGGCGCTCTGGCCAACATCGACGGTCGCCTGCGCCAGGTGTTCGGCCCCGGCTACCGGCTGGAGATCCAGTCCCGCCCCGGCCACGGGACGACGGTGCAGGTCCGGGTGCCCAAGTACCGTCCGGGAGTGCGCGCCTCATGAGCCCGCCTCCGGAAGATCGTCTGGACGTGCTGGTGGTGGACGACGAGGCCCCGGCCCGGGACGAGCTGGCCTTCCTGCTCCGGCAACAGCCGGCGATCGGGAGCATCGCCCAGGCGGCGGACGCCGAGCTGTGCCTGCAGCTGCTCTCCCGGGAACGGTTCGACGCCGTCTTCCTGGACATCCGCATGCCCCGCCTGGACGGGCTCACCCTCGGCCGGCTGATCGCGCACCTGGCCCATCCACCCCAGGTCGTGTTCGTCACCGCCTATGAGGAGCACGCGGTGGAGGCCTTCGGGATCGAGGCCGTCGACTACCTCCTGAAGCCGGTGCGTCCGGAGCGGCTCGGCATGACCATCTCCAGGCTGCTCCGGGCGCGGGCCGGGGGCTCCTCGCCTGCCCCGGGGCCGGCGGTGGGCGACCGCCTCGCCGTCCGGGCCAGCGGCGGGCAGTTCCTGCTCGTCCCCATCCCCGAGATCCGGGTGGCGGTCGCGCAGGGAGAGGGCTCGACGGTGCTCACGCCCCGGGCCCGCTACCACGTGCGCTGGAGCCTGAACGAGCTCGAAGAGCGGCTCCGCGGCCACGGCTTCCTGCGCGTGCACCGGGCCTACCTGGTCAACTTGAACCACGTCTCCAGCATCGAGAGCTTCTTCAACGGCACCTACCTGCTCAAGCTGGAGGGGCTGGTCGGCCTGAACGTGCCCGTCTCCCGCCGGCACGCGGCGGAGCTGAAGGCGGCGGTCCGACTCTAGACGGAGGTCAGGCCATGGACGAGCCGACCGGGAGCCGCGAACCCCGACCGCAACCGCCCCTCACCGCCGACCTGCGCGAGCTGGAGGAGCAGACGCGGGTGGGCGAGATCTTCCTCACCGCCCTCCTCCGCCGCCAGCTCTCGCTGAGCCTTCGGGTGGCGGGCACCCTGCTGGCGCTGCTCGGCCTGCAGCCGCTGATCGCCTGGCTGGTCCCCGCCTACTCCCGTCTGGAGGTGCTCTCCATCCCCCTGCCCTGGCTGGTGCTGGGGGTGGGGTCGTACCCGGTGCTGATCGCGCTCGGCGTCTACTACGTGCGCCACGCCCAGCGCGTGGACGACGAGTTCAGCGAGCTGATGCGACGATGACCTCTCCCGCCGCCATCGCCGGCCTGCTGGCCATGCTCGCGGCCACGGTCACGGTTGGGATCTTCGCCCGCCGCTTCGCCCGCACCACCTCCGACTTCCTGGTCGCGGCCCGGGCGGTGCGGCCGGCGGCCAACGCGGCCGCGATCAGCGGCGAGTACCTGAGCGCCGCCTCCTTCCTGGGCATCGCCGGGCTGGTGATGAAGTACGGCTTCGACGTGCTCTGGTATCCGGTCGA
>DASRBU010000438.1:0-9451 GCA_035653475.1 Candidatus Dormiibacterota bacterium
GCAGAGCTGTGCCAATCCCGGTTTACCCCCACCACGCATAGTCCGAGTCCACTCCCGTTCCGGGCGCCGACGTGCCGCCCGGGACGCCTCCCGGCCGGAGCCGGCCGCGGCCATGGCCTGACGGGCAGGCTCCGACAAGTATATGTCAACTCTCATCCCCGGCCAGATCCTCCTCTCCCGAGCCGGCCGCTCGCCGGCCCGAGACCCGACCTGCGGCGCGGATCCAGCACGACCCACCTTCCGCGACCCGCAGCCCGACGCGCCATCGGGGATGCCCCTCCGGCTTCCCGTTTGGTACCAGCTTCCCGAAATCCCCCGTTCCTCAGTACGACCTGGGCAGACATGCTAAGACGTTGAGCGCCGCTGTCAAGGGCCGGTGGCAAGTCGGAACCCGACCCCGCGGGCGAGGATCTCGGGTCGCACCTCCGAGAACGCCTTCGGTCACGGGGCGGCGGCACCCGGTGGGCCGAGCGCCGACCCCCGAGCGCGGTCCGGCGCGCCGGGCCCGAGCCCCCCGGCACCGGCACGGCACGATAGGCTGCCGGTGGTGAGCGCACGAACGCGGATCGCCCTCGACCGGCTCCGCGAGCAGCTGAGACGGGACGTGGACCGGGAGGGCCTCGACGCGCACCAGGTGGCCGCCAACCACCTGGCCTGGGCCTTCGCCCGGGCCGAGGCCGCCGACGCCTGCTCGGAGTGGGCGTCCGAGGTCGGCGACGAGCTGGCCGGGCGGATCGCCGCCGCCGTCGAGGAGGAGGCGCTGGCCTTCGCCGAGGGCCGGAGCCTGGAGCTGGGGAATCGCGACCTGGGCAACCTCCTCGCCATCCGGCGGGACCTGCGCCCCACCGAGGACCTGGGCGCCGGCGAGGAACACCGCCTGCTGCGGGCGACCCTGCGGGAGTTCGCGGAGCGGGAGATCCGGCCCCTGGCCCCGTCCATCCACCGCGAGGACCGTGACCTGCCCGAGTCGATCATCCGGGGGGTCGCCGACCTCGGCCTCTTCGCCCTCTCCATCCCCGAGACCTACGGCGGCCTGCAGGGCGCGACCCCCGACCACCGCGCCATGTTGATCGCGACCGAGGAACTGTCCCGTGCCTCCCTGGCCGCGGGCGGGAGCCTCATGACCCGGCCCGAGATCCTGGTCCGGGCGCTGGTCCGTGGCGGCACCGAGGAGCAGAAGCGGAGGTGGCTGCCGGCCATCGCCAGGGGGGAGAAGATGGTGGCCGTGGCCGTGACCGAGCCCGACCACGGGTCGGACGTGGCCGGCATCACCTGCCGAGCCTCCCCTCTCCCCGGAGGCGGCTGGGAGATCACCGGCACCAAGCTCTGGTGCACCTTCGCCGGCCGGGCCGAGCTGCTCATGGTCCTCTGTCGCACCTCGGACGCCGGCCACCGAGGGCTCTCCGTGTTCGTGGTCGAGAAGCCCGCCTTCCCCGGCCGTGCCTTCGAGCACCGCCAGCCCGGCGGAGGGTTGCTCCGGGGCAGCGCCATCCCCACCATCGGCTACCGGGGCATGCACACCTTCGAGCTGGCCTTCGACCGCTACCGCGTGCCCGGCGACGCCCTGGTGGGCGAGGAGCGATGGCGGGACCGCGGCTTTTACCTGCAGATGGAGGGGTTCGCGGTCGGGCGCATCCAGACCGCGGCCCGGGCGGTGGGCGTGATGCAGGCGGCTCTGGAGGCGGCCGCGGCCTACACCCGCGAACGGCGCGTGTTCGGCCTCCCCGTGGCCGAGCACCAGCTCCCCGCCGCCATGCTGGGGGCCATGGCCGCCAGGGTCGAGGCGGCCCGCCGCCTCGGCTACCGGGCGGCGCAGCGGCTCGATCGGGGTGAGGGGCAGATGGAGGCCTCGCTGGCCAAGCTGCTCGCCTCCCGCACGGCCGAGCAGGTCACCCGGGACGCCGTGCAGCTCCACGGCGCCATGGGCTACGGCGAGGAGAGCGAGGTCTCCCGCCAGTTCCTGGACGCCCGGGTCCTCTCCATCTTCGAGGGCACGGAAGAGGTGCTGGCGCTGCGGGTGATCGCCCGCCACCTCCTGACCTGAGCACCGCCCGCTCCCTCCCGCGGGGCCGCCGGCCGCCGGCGGTCGGCGCTCCCCACCGCGGTGAGGGGGTTGGTTCTACAATGCGGTGCGCAGCGTCGCCGGCCATGGGCTTCGCGTGGAGGCGCGTGCGCGTTCGACGTGGGGGAGCGCCTCACCTGGAGCAGCGAGGAGGAGAAGCGGCTGAGCCGGCGGAGCACGATGGCGGACATCCCGGCCCCGGTGGGGCGCTGGGGGGGAGGAGGTAGAGGTCAGTGGCGCCGGCGCGGGGTGAGGCGCGGGTGGTTGCCACTCGGACGGGTCGGCGCCGCGGGCTGACCAGCGCCGAGGTGGCGGCACGCCGGCCGCCGGGCGGGAACCGCATCGCGAGGCCGGTGGCCTGGCAGCTGCGCAAGTTCCTGCGCACCTCCCTGACCGAGCGGCTGGTGGCGCTGCTCCTGCTGGTGAGCGTGGTCTACCTGGCCCTGGGGGAGTTCCGCGACGCCGCCGTGATGCTGGTGGTGATCGTCGCCGCGGTGGCGGCGGAGGCCTGGGTCCAGCTCCGCGCCGACCGCGCCATCGCCTCGCTCTCCCGGCTCTCGGCCCCCCGGGCGCTGGTCTGGCGGGACGGCCGGCTGAAGGAGGTCCCGCCCGACGAGCTGGTCCGCGACGACGTGATCCTGCTCACCGCCGGCTCCCGGGTCCCGGCCGACGCCCGGCTGGTCGAGGCCGACGAGCTGCTGGTCGACGAGTCGCTGGTCACGGGCGAGTCCCAGCCCGTGGAGTACGATCTCCGGGCCGGCGGGCTGGCCGAGCTGCGGGCGGGGACCCACGTCCTCCGCGGCCGGGCGGTGGCGGTGGTGACCGCGGTCGGCCGCACCTCGACCCTCGGTCGGGTCGCCTCGCTGGTGGGCGAGGCCGAGCCTCAGAGGACCCCGCTCCAGGACCAGATGTCGGAGCTGGCGCGACGGTTCCTGGTGGTGGCGGCCGTGGCCAGCCTGCTGGTCCCGGCCGTGGGCTGGCTCACCGCCGCCCAACCCCTCCGCGACCTGCTGCTGACCGGGCTCACGCTGGCCTTCGCCAGCGTGCCCGCCGAGCTGCCGGTGCTGGTGGTGGCGATCCTGGGGCTGGGATCGCTGCGCCTGGCCGCCCAGGGAGCGATCGTGCGCCGGCTCAGCGCCACCGAGACGCTGGGGACGACGACCCTCATCTGCACCGACAAGACGGGGACCCTGACCGAGAACCGGATCAGCCTGACCCAGGTGGTCACGGCCTCGCAGGCCCTGGAGGGGCTCGACGCCAGCGAGGCCCAGCTGGACCGGGTGCGACAGCTGGCCAGGCTGGCGAGCGAGGCCCAGACCGGCCAGGACACCCGGCTCGCCGACCCGATCGACATGGCGGTGTGTCGGGCGGCCAGGCCGGGCTGGCCGGAGCCGGCGGTCCGCTTCAGCTTCGACAGCGCCCGCCGGCTCGCCTCAGGACTGGCCGAGGTGGAAGGTCAGCTGGTGCTGGGCGTCAAGGGGGCTCCCGAGGCGGTCATGGTGCGAACCGCCTACTGGCGTTCCGCCGACGGCATCCGCCCCCTGGACGGCCAGCTCAAGGACGAGGTGATCGCGGCCGCCACCGAGCTGACGGCAGGAGGCGCCCGGGTGCTGGCGGTGGCCTCCCGGGTGATCGTGGGCCGGCCCTCCGGGGGACCCTCCCGGCTGGAGCGGGAGCTGATCTTCGAGGGCTTGCTGGCCTTCAGCGACCCCCTCCGGCCCGAGGTGCCTCGCGCCGTGCGCGACCTGCAGGGGGCGGGGGTGGCGATCACCATGGTGACCGGGGACCAGCCGGCGACCGCAGCTGCCATCGCCCGTGCCGCCGGCCTGGGCGGCCCCACCTTCATCGCCGCCCAGATCAAGGGCTGGAGCGACGAGGAGCTGGCGGCGCGGGCCCTGCAGGGCTGCGTGGTGGCTCGGGCGCGCCCGGACGACAAGCTGCGGATCGTGCGGGCGGCAGCGGCCACGGGCCAGGTCGTGGCCGTGACCGGGGACGGGGTGAACGATGCGCCCGCGCTGGAGGCGGCGGCCATCGGGGTGGCGATGGGCCGGAGCAGCAGCGACGTGGCCTGGGAGTCGGCCGACCTGGTCCTCAGCGACGACAGCTTCGCCACCCTGGCCCGCGCCACGGCCGAGGGCCGCCGCCTGCACGAGAACCTGCGCAAGGCCATCCGCTACTACCTGGCGGTGAAGCTGGCCCTGGTGGCGGTCTCCGCTCTGGCCGTCCTGCTCGGCCGCCCGCTGCCCTTCCTGCCCATGGAGCTGGTGCTGCTGGAGCTCTTCCTGGACCTGGGCGCTGCCTTCGCCTTCGTCCACCAGCCGGCCGAATCGGACGAGGTGCGCCGCCGTCCCCGCGACCCCAGGGCCCGCTTCCTCGACCTGCCCATGGTCGCCGGCATCCTGTCCGGCGGCCTCGCCCTGACCGCGGTCACGGCCGCCACCTATCTGGCCGCGCTGCCCCACCTGGGGACGGGCGGCGCCAGAGCGGCGGCCCTGGCCTGCTGGCTGGTGGGCCACTCCGCGCTGGGTCTGGCCATGGGCTGGGAGCGGCGGCCGCTGTCGCTCGGCGACCTGGCGGTCAACCCCGCCATGCCGATCTGGATCGCCTGCGCCGCCCTCCTGACCGTCCTGCTCCTGGCCGTGGGTTCCCTGGCGGACCTCCTCCACCTGGCGCCGATCCCGCTTCCGGCGGCGCTGGGCGCGGCCGTCGCCGGCCTCGTCCCTCCCGGGTTGATGGAGCTGCTGAAGCGGGTGCGCGGCCGCCTCCGGGGGCGGCCGGCCCCGGTGCAGGCGGCGCGGGGCTGACCCCGGCCGACCGGGGCTGGGGGGCCGGCGGCCCCCCGACCCCGGTCAGTTGGCGGCCCGGAGCGGCTCCGGCGGCGCCACCAGCCGGCGCGCCAGCTCCATGACCTTGCGCCGAGCCTCGATCAGCTCGGGGGTATCGGCCCGGGCGCGGTTCAGGCGCTCGCGGGCCTCGTCGATGGCCCCCAAGAGTCCGGGATCGGCCTCCACCCGGGCCAGCTCGGCCTCGGCGGCCTCGATCGGGGACCGATCCCGGGTGATCGCCTCCAGCTCCTGCTCCGCCCGCTTGGCCTTGGCGTCACGGTCGTCCTTGACCCGTCGGGCGTCGCGGGCGTGCTCGGTGACCACGGTCGCGAAGCGCTGCGCGGCCTTCTCCTGGCCCGGCGGGCAGGGCCAGAGGGCGGTCCCCGTCGGCCCCACCACCAGCAGGAAGAGGGCGCTGCTGCCCTCGGTCAGGGCGTCCAGGAAGGTCTCGGACTCGGGAGCCTCGAGCAGGATCAGGTCGGCCAGCGCGTCGCGGTGCTCCGCCCAGAGCGCGGGGGCGGTGTCGACGTAAGCGGCCGTGCTGGCCGCGGGCAGGCGGCCGGTCGGCGTCTCGAGCACGTTGGCGAACAGGCGCAGGGGGCCCAACCCCGCCTTCAGCTCCCCCGGGCCGGGCGTGAGCACCGTGCGCAGGCGCGCCCTGGCCTCGGCCACCGCCCAGGCGTGGGCCGACTCGGCCGCCTCCACCGCCCGGCGGGCCTCCTGGAGGGCGCGCAAGCGGGACTCCTCGGCCGCCGCCAGCTCCCGTTGCGCGGCCGCGGCCGCGTCGGCCCGCATCCGCTCGGCCTCGTCCACCTCGGCCAGCCCCGCGGTCATCATGGCCGCGCGCTCGTCGAGCAGCCGGGCGGCGCCGAGCAGATCGTCGGCCTCCTTGATGCTGGGCTGCGGGGCGATGCGTCCGAGGCGAACCAGGAGGGCGCGCAGCTCGGCGGCGACGGAGTCCCGCTCCTCCTCCAGCTGGCGCCGGTCCTCGGTCGAGACCAGGCGGCGCCGCAGCCCGCGCGCCCCGTCCGCCGGCGCCAGGCCCTCCTCGACGCGCTCCAGCCGGCCCTTGAGCTGGCGGGCGTGCTCCACCAGCTCCCGCGATGGCCCCTCCGGCTGCCACTCCTCCGGCCGTTCCGAGAGGATGCTCCCGGCCTCCGCGTAGCGGTCCTCGGCGAGCAGGGCGAGCGTGGTGGCGAGGTCCTCCGGACGCTTCCCCTCGAGGTCGACGGTCGCCCGCCAGCGGCTGCCGTCCCACCTCCACAGCCCGTCCTCGGTGATGGCCGGTACCCACCGGCGCCCGTTCCACCACCAGGCCCCGTCGCCGGACAGGAGACGGCGACCGCCGTTGCCGCTGGCGACGGCGGCCTCCGCCTCCGTGGTCAACATCATCGAGTCGTCGGGGGTCATGTCCACTCCCTCACCGGTCTGCTTGAACGAGGTCCGCGCCCGAGGCGCGGCCGGGACGAAGAGAAGGCTGAGAGCCTGAAGTATGATCGACTTCCCCGCCTCGAGTGGAGCCGGCCCGGCGATCGGCCGCGGACGGCGCCGCCGGCGGCATCCAGCGGTCATCCAGCACGGGTTCGAGCATGGGCGAGTGGCGTTCGCGGCGCGATCCCTGGAGCCAGGGTCCGGGGGCGCAGGGATGGTGGCGGGAGCCGGCGGGCCCCGGGCCCACCCGGACCCGGCCGGGGCCGGCGGGTCTCGGGGCGGCGCCGACACACGGGCTGCTCCGGGTCGACCCCCGACCCCTGGCCTTCGTGCTGGGAGCCCTGGCCACGCTCGGCCTGCTCGGGGCCACGCTGAGCTTCGCCGTCGACGTCCTCGTCGCGCCCTGGCGGCTGTTCACCGCCGACGCCGAGGAGTCGCTGCACCTCCTCGCCAGCCTGGTCGGCATCGCCGGGGCCTTCGAGCTCTGGCGGGGGATGCCGCACGCCCGGGCGGTGGTGCTGGCCGGGCTGGCCCTGAACGTGGCAGCGACGCTGGCCTTCAGCACCAGCACCCTCCTCCATCCCTCCACCTGGATCCCGCTCCTGACCTGGGTGGTCCTCGCCGTCCTCACCCTGCGTGCCCGCCCCGGGCCGCGCGCCGGTCCCCGGAGGTGGGAGTTGAGACCGCCCCCGGGCCCCCACCCGCCCCCCTGGGGCCACTGATCCGCGCCCGCCGACCGGGCTAGCGCTTGCGGTCGTGCCCGGGATGACCTCGGGCGGGCGGGGACGGCGAGGAGCCGGGCGAGGAGGCCGGCGGCCGGCAGGAGGTCTGCTGGGTGCCGGGCAGGAAGAGGGTGCCGTCGCGCGAGACCAGGCCCGGCGGGCGCGAGTACCAATCGCGGTAGCCGGCGGGGAGGTGGTTGAGGAACTCGGCCACCACCGTCCGACCCACGTTCACGCCGAAGGCCGAGATGGTGCCACCCCGGCCGTCGGCGCCCGTGTTCCCGGCCCAGGCGCCCACCACCAGGTCGGGGTTGTAGGCCATCATCCAGGCGTCCCCGTTCTCCCCGGCCTGGGCACCGCCGCTGGTGCCGGACTTGCTCGCCATCTGCCGGTTCCAGCCCAGGTCCCACTGCTCCTGGTAGCGCTTCAGGGTGTCGGTGATGAGGTAGGCCTCGGCCGGCGTCAGCACCCGGGTCCGGCCCGGCTGCTGCCCCGGCCGGACCCGGTAGAGGACATCTCCGCGCAGGTCGTCGATGCCGGTGATGGCCACCAGCGGCACCTTCATCCCCTGGTCGGCGAAGACCGAGTAACCCTGGACCTGCTCCAGCATGGTGACCTCGCTGCCCCCGATGGCGGTGTCCAGCTCGTCCTTCAGCGGCGAGGTGACGCCCATGGCCCGGGCCAGCCGGATCACGTTGGCGATGCCCTCCCGCCGGCCCACCTCCACCGCGGGCACGTTGCGCGAGAGCACCAGCGCCCGGGCCGCGGTCATGGGACCCAAGAAGCGGCCGTCCCAGTCCACCGGCCGGTAGCCGTCGAAGCTCGTGGGCCGGTCCTGGAGCACCGTGCAGAGCGTGATCGCGTGGTCCCGGAGCGCGGCCTCGTAGACGTAGGGCTTGAAGGAGGAGCCCGGCTGGCGCTCGGCCCTCACCACGTCCACCTGGCCGCCGATGGCGTCGCTGGCGTAGTCGGCGGAGCCCACCCAGGCCAGCACCTCGCCGGTCGAGGGCCGCACCGCGAGCAGGTCGCCGTTGTCGACCCCGTAGGGCGCCAGCGCCCGGACGCCGTCCGAGACCGAGCGCTCGGCCAGCGCCTGGAGGGAGGGGTCCAGGGTGGTGTGGATCTCGAGCCCTCCCTGCTGGAAGGTCGCCGTCCCCACCATCTGCTCGGCCTGGCCGAGCACGTACTGGACGAAGTGGGGGGCGATGGCCGCCAGCGGCGACGAACTCAGCCGGAGCTCGGCCCGGATGTCCTCGCGCTCGGCCTGCTGCTCCTGGGCCGAGTTCAGCACCCCCATCTGCTCCATGCCCCGGAGCACGTAGACCTCGCGCGAGCGGGCCCCGTCGTAGTTCGTGACCGGGTCCAGGCCGTTGGGGGCCTGGAGCAGGCCGGCCAGGAAGGCGGCCTGCGCCGGGGTGAGGTCGGCCGGGCGCCGGTCACGCCCGAAGTACGTCGCCACGGCCGCGCCCAGCCCGTAGGCGCCGTGGCCGTAGTAGACGCGGTTCAGGTACATCTCCAGGATCTGGTCCTTGGTGTACCGCCGCTCCATGGCCCAGGCCAGGAAGGCCTCCTCGAGCTTGCGGGAGACGGTCTGCTGGGGGCCGAGGAGCTCCAGCTTCACCAGCTGCTGCGTGATCGTGCTCCCGCCCTCCACGATCCGGCCGCTGACCGCGTCCGTGGCCGCCGCCCGCAGCAGGGCCGGGGCGTCCACCGGTCCGTGCTGGTAGAAGCCCCGGTCCTCGGCGGCCAGGGTGGCCGCCGGCCCGTAGCGCCCCATCTGGCTCAGCGGCAGGTAGACGTGAAACTCGCCGTTGGGGTCGCGCTGGGCGAGCAGGGTCCCGTCCCGGGCGTAGACGTCGATGCCCCGGATGAGGGCAGCGGCGTCGCCCGGCGCCGGTAGGTCGCGCAGGTTGACCCAGGCGTAGCCGGCGAGGCCGACGACGCCGGTCAGGGCCACCAGGAGCAGGGCGATCCAGGCACGCACCGGCCTACCCCGGACCGGAGGGCAGCAGGGCGCGAACCGGTCGGCGGGCGGGGGCCGAAGGGAGGCCGCGGAGCCCGGCCGCCTCCGCCTCATCACCGCCGGCCCGGACGGCAACCGGGTGGGCGAGGGGCGGAGCGTCGAGCGACGCCCTGCGCTCCAGCGCCTTTGGCTCCCGCGGGGCGGTGACGGGGAAGTCCCGCGGATCGAGCATGGCCGGCCGTCAGTGTAGACCACCCGCCGGTCGGGCCGGCGGCCGCTCAGGACGGGGGCAGCGGCGTCGGATTCCGCGCCGGGGCCAGCTGCAGCGCCACCCGGCGCGCGCTCTCGGCCGCCGCCTCGACCATGATCAGGCCCGGCGGCTTGCAGGCGTCGCCGGCCAGGAAGAGGCCCGGGCCGGCCAGGCTGGGCAGCTCCCGGCCCTGGCCCC
>DASRBU010000439.1:0-2411 GCA_035653475.1 Candidatus Dormiibacterota bacterium
GCCACCAGCACCGACCCGTCGCTGTCGAAGAGGAGGTTGCTCGGCTTCAGGTTCTGGTGGATCACCCCCGCCTCGTGGGCGTGGTGCAGGGCATCGGCCAGGTCGCGAGCGACGCGCACCGCCTCCTCGGGGGCGAAGACGTGGTGCCGCAGCAGCTCCTCGAGCGTGCCGCCGTGGGCCAGGCGCATGCTCACGAAGGCCAGCTCCCCCCGCCTCGCCACCTCGTAGACGGGCAGGATGGCGGGATGGCCGAGCTGGGAGACGGTCCCCGCCTCCTCGACCAGGCGGGTGAGGAGGCGGGGATGGCAGGCCAGCCGCGGGTCCAGCACCTTGATCGCCACCTGCTTGCCCGCCGGTCGCTCGGTCGCCCGGTAGACGACGGACGCCACCCCCCTCCCCAGCGGTCGATCGATCCGGTAGCGACCGAGCACCGTTCCGCTCAGATCGGGCGACGTCACCAATCGACCCCCCTCCCGCGCACCTCTCCCGCGATCGGCCGCTCCGGTGCGGCCCCGGACGCCGGTCGCAGGGCCCGATAGCGCCCCAGGTAGGTCTCGATGACCCGGTGGGTCTCCATCAGCGCTTCGGCCCACGATCGCAGCCGCTCCCTCCCCGGCGACCTCAGCTCGTAGCGTCGCCGTCCCGGGCCCGCGTCCGACAACTCCCACTCCGAGCGAAGCAACCCCTCGCGCTCCATCGAGCGGAGCATGCGGTACAGGCTGCCCGGGTCGCGCTCGAACCCGAAGGCAGCCAGGCGCTCCATGAGATCGTAGCCGTGGCCCGGCGACTCCGCGATCAGCAGCAGAAGACAGGCCTGGAGGAACCCCTTCGGCTGACCGCCCTCATAGTGATGCTCCCCCGGCGCCACCCACCGAATCTAGCTCATGCCGGCACCGGTGGCAAACCGCGCCCCCGGGAACCGGACCCGAGCGGCCGGCCCCGATGGGGTCAGACGCCGGGTGCCGGCGGACCCGGGCCGGCGGCTCAGGCGGTCTGCCGGGGCCGGCGATACTCCTCCACCACGATCTCGGTGAGCTCCTCGGCGGAGGTCTCCGAGGTGCGCTTGTCCAGGAGGATGGTCCCATGGCGCAGCAGGTTGATGCGGTCACAGATCGAGAACACCTGCGCGTAGTTGTGGGCGATCACGATCATCGACACCCCGGCCCTCTGCTTCAGGGTCCAGATCAAGTCCAGGATCTGCATCGCCTCTTTCGCCCCCATGGCGGCCAGCGGCTCGTCGAGCAGCAGGATGCGGGCCTGCGAGTAGACCGCCCGGGCGATGGCGATCGCCTGCCGTTGGCCACCGGACAGTCGCGCCACCTCGGTGTCGACGCTGGGGACGTCCACCCCCATCTCGTGGAGCCAGTCGACGGCCTTGCGCCGCATCTCCCGGTTGGCCAGGAAGGGGAGCGGGCGCAGCAGGCGCTCTCGCTTCAAAAACAGGTTGTGGTAGACGCTGAGGCCGGGGATCAGCGCCAGGTCCTGGTAGACGGTCTCGATCCCCAGGGCTCGGGCGTGCGAGACCGAGCGCAGGCGCACCTCCTTTCCGTCCACGTAGATCCGTCCCACGTCCGGCTGATGGAAGCCGGTGAGGATCTTGAGCAGGGTGGACTTCCCGGCGCCGTTGTCGCCGATCAAGCCCAGGATCTCACCCCGGTCGAGGTGCATGCTGACACCGCGCAGCGCCACCACCGGGCCGAAACGCTTGGCGACGCCCTCGGTGGCGATGACCGCGGCCTCCCGACCGTCCTCCCTGCCCGATCCGACCGATCTCTCCAACCCGTCGCTCACCGCCCCACCGTCCTCATCTCGGTGGCCCGGCCAGCCACCGGCGCCCTCCGGCCGCGCCCGCCCCGGCGATCGCGCCGGCGGAGGACTGCCCATCTCACTGGCCTCCCTGCTGTCGCCGCCCCTGGAGGGCGACGTTCAAGATCATGGCCACCAGGATGGCCGCGCCCAGGATCAGGTCGAAGGTATTGGCCTGGATCCCCTCCAGGGTGAAGCCGTCGAGCAAGATGGCGAGCACCAGCGCCCCGATGAACCCGCCGATCACGGTGCCGGATCCTCCTGCCAGGGCGGTACCACCGATCACCGCCCCCGAGACCGCCCGGAACATGATGTCATAGCCGCCGGCGGAGGGGTCGATCGAGCTGACCCGGAAGGCGAGCAGGATCCCGGCCAGACCGCCCAGAACGCTGCAGAGGATGAAGTTGGCGACCTTGATGGACCTCACGTTGATCCCGGCCTCGCTGGCGCCGAGGAGGTTGCCGCCGGTCGCGATCGTGTAGAGCCCCCAGCGGGTGTAGCTCAGGCCGATCTGGACGATGAGCACCACCGCGATCGCCCAGCCCAGCTCCGCCACCTGGTTGTGCCCCATGAAGGCGGTGAACCTGGTGCCCTGCTCGGGCGCC
>DASRBU010000440.1:0-13239 GCA_035653475.1 Candidatus Dormiibacterota bacterium
TCACCTTCGCCGACCTGCAGCGCGAGGTGGTGCGCTTCGCCAACGGGCTGAAGAAGCTCGGGGTCAAGAAGGGGACGCCGGTCGGCATCTACATGGGCATGATCCCGGAGCTGCCGATCGCCATGCTGGCCTGCACCCGCCTGGGGGCGCCGCACACGGTCGTGTTCGGCGGCTTCAGCGCCGACTCGCTGGTGGGCCGCCTCAACGACATGGAGTGCGAGGTCCTGATCACCCAGGACGAGGGCCAGCGGCGGGGCCGCCCGGTGCCGTTGAAGCGCACCTCGGACGAGGCCCTGGCCCAGTGCCCCTCGGTGCGGCGCTGCGTCGTCTTCCGTCGCACCGGGGCCGAGGTGCCCATGCAGGAGGGACGGGACGTCTACTGGCACGACCTGGTCGCCGACGTGAGTGACGACGCCTCCTCCTGTCCCTGCGAGGAGATGGACTCGGAGGACCTACTCTACCTCCTGTACTCGAGCGGGACCACGGCCAAGCCCAAGGCCATCGTGCACACCACTGGCGGCTACCTGGTCGGCGTGGCCAGCACCCACTACTACATCTTCGACATCAAGCCCGACTCGATCTACTGGTGCGCGGCCGACATCGGCTGGGTGACCGGCCACAGCTACATCGTCTACGGGCCGCTCTGCAACGGCACCACCGGCGTCATCTACGAGGGCACGCCCGACTACCCGGACAAGGACCGCTGGTGGGACATCGTCGAGCGCTACAAGGTCGACATCCTGTACACGTCGCCGACCGCGATCCGCAGCTGCATGAAGTGGGGCCCCGAGTACCCGCGCCGGCACGACCTCAGCTCGTTGCGGCTGCTGGGCTCGGTGGGCGAGCCGATCAACCCCGAGGCCTGGACGTGGTACCGGGAGCACATCGGCGGCAACCGGACGCCGGTGGTCGACACCTGGTGGCAGACCGAGACGGGCATGATCATGATCACCCCGCTGCCCGGCATCACCACCCTCAAGCCGGGGTCGGCGACCAGGCCCTTCCCGGGGGTGGAGGCCGCCGTGCTCAACGATCGTGGGGAGGAGGTCGGTCCGGGAGGGGCGGGCTACCTGGTGCTGCGCCGGCCCTGGCCGGCGATGCTGCGCGGCCTCTTCAAGGACGACCAGCGCTACCGCCAGACCTACTGGGACCGCTTCCCGGGGGTCTACTTCGCCGGCGACGGGGCCCGGGTCGACGAGGACGGCGACTTCTGGCTGCTGGGCCGGGTGGACGACGTCATGAACGTCTCCGGCCACCGCATCTCCACCATCGAGGTGGAGTCGGCCCTGGTCGACCACCCCAAGGTGGCGGAGGCGGCCGTGTGCGGCCGCAAGGACGAGGTCACGGGCCAGGCCATCGTCGCCTTCGTGACCCTCAAGGGTGGCGAGGAGGGCTCACCCGAGATGCTGGCCGAGCTGCGCGAGCACGTCGGCCGCAAGATCGGGCGCTTCGCCGCCCCGGCCAACATCGTCTTCACCCCCGAGCTGCCCAAGACCCGCTCGGGCAAGATCATGCGTCGGCTGCTGCGCGACATCTCGGACAACCGCGAGCTGGGCGACACCACCACCCTGGCCGACCCGACCGTGGTCGAGGAGATCGCCCGGCGCGGGCGGGAGATGGCGGCGGCCGGCGAGGAGGGCTAGGACACCGGGTGGGGGAGGGGTCGCTTCCCTCCCCCTCGACCGGCGGTCGCCGGCCTGGTGCGCCACGCGGGGGTCACGGTCATGCCCCGAGGCGGGGAGCGCGCCGGGTCGAGGACGAGGGTCCGGCCACCTCCCCCGTCTCATCGCTCCGGCCTGGCGAGAGCCGGTCGGCCGTCGTCGTCCAGACGGGCGCCCCAGTCGAGACGCCGGGCGCGGTGCAGCCAGAGCAGCCCGAGTCCAACCGCCACGCACGCCACCGCCAGCTCCATCGGATCCTGACCGTCGACCCCGGTCAGATAGCCCTGGGCCTGCAGGTGGATCAGCGAGTGGTGGTAGGGCGGGCTCATGTCGCCCAGACCGAACAGGTAGGTCTGCGTGCCGTCGAACGACCAGTGGAGGCCGATTGCGAACCAGATGGCACCGGTCAGCAGGCGGGTAAGGGCGAGCAGCACCCCGACCACGATGGCGACCGCGGCCAGGAAGGGGGTGAGCTTGTTGAAGTGGACGACGATCGCGAACAGGAGGCTGCTCAGCGGCACCGCCGCCCGGAGCGGGAACCGGCGGCCCAGGTTCTGGAGCACGTAACCGCGGTAGCCGATCTCCTCAAGGAACCCGGCTCCCGCATTCGCCGCCAGCCCGACCAGCACGAAGCCGAGCGCCGACAGCGGGCCGCTGGTCGTGGGCTCGTCGCCGACGAAGCGGACCCAGCCCAGCGCGGAGTCCAGGAGGAGCCAGGCCGCCACCATGACGGTTCCGACGAGGAACCCGGCGCCGAGCTGCGGGAGCCCGGCCGAGAGGTGGGTCAGGCCGATCCCGGCCCAGGGACGCCGGTCGATCCAGCGGCGGTAGACGTACGTCCAGCCGATCAGGGCGGGGATGGCGAAGACGGCGAACACCGCGTTCTGGTACGACGCCGGCCAGCGCAGGAGGAGGGCCAGGACGGTCGCCGGCACGGCGCTCAGCACGAAGATCACCCACCAGCTGAGCAGGTAGAGCAGGAGCTGCCAGAGAAGGTTGAGCCGGCGCTCGCCGGTGACGAAGAGGTCCTTGACCCCGATCCTCGTCTTCATCGTCGCTCTCCTCTCCCAACGCTCCGATCTCGATCGGCGGCGGGGCCGCCCGGTGGGCGTGTCCCCCCGAGGTCGTGGACTGCCACCGGCCTCGCCGTCGGCGCCGACCGGGCCTGCCGGCGAAGCGAACGTCGGCTCGGGCAACCCGGCCCATGGTCGCATCTGGCGAGCCCGGAGGAGCGGCTCGTGACCGGGCCGGAACGGCCGTGACCTTCACTCCCAGCCCGGGGGCGGCTGGAAGCCGAAGCCCGGCCGGGCCTCGAGCTGCTCGGCCAGGTCCAGGAGCGGCCACTCACCCCAGGGACGGCCGACCAGCTGGACGCCCACCGGCAGCCCCTGGTGCAGCCCGGCGGGAAGGCTCATGGCCGGGAGGCCGGCGAAGCTGACCGGGAGCACGAACTGGACGTAGGCGATCCATGCCTCCTGCAGGAAGGGCGGCACCTCGGCGATGGGCATGGGCAGGCGGCCCAGGGTGGGGGTGAGGATGGCGTCGTGGTCGTCCAGCAGCCGGCGCAGCCCGGCGGCGGCGGTGAGCCCCGACTGGAGGGCCTCCAGGTAGTCCCGGGCGGCGATGCCTCGACCGGCGGCGACCAGGCGGGCGGCCGCCGGCCCGTAGTCGCCGGGCTCGCCGGGGAGGACGGAGACGCTGGCCGGGCGCACCACCTGGTAGGCGCGGGCCACCGGCTTCGGGTCCCAGCCCGCGGGCTCGATCTCGTGGCCCAGCTCGCGCAGGGCCTCGGCCGCGCGCTCGCAGGCGGCGAGGCAGGCCGGGTCGGCGGGGATCGGGCTCTCGGTCACGACGGCGATGCGCAGCCGCCCCTCCAGGGCCCGCCCCGGGGGTGGGGCCTCGGCCGTGATCACGGCCAGCGCCAGCCGGAGGTCGGCGACCGAGCGCGCCAGCGGTCCTCGCACGCTCAGCCCGGTGGGGTCGGCCAGCTCGACCGGAACCCGGCCGGGCGACGGACGCAGACCGGCGACGCCGCAGCAGGCGGCGGGGATGCGGATGGAGCCCCCCATGTCGTCGCCCAGGGCGATGGTGCAGAGCCCGGCCGCCACCGCGGCCCCGCTGCCCCCGCTGGAGCCGCCGGGCGTGGTGCCGTGCCGCCAGGGGTTGTGGGTGGGCGGGAAGAGGTCGTTGACGGTGCTCACGGCGGCCGCCAGCTCGGGGGTGTTGGTCTTGCCCAGCACGGCCGCCCCGGCGGCCCGGGCCCGGGCCACCGGGATGGCGTCCTGCTCGGCCACGCGATCCCGCCACTTCCGGGAGCCGTAGGTCCAGGGCATGCCCGCCACCGGCTGGGTGTCCTTGACCGCCAGGGTGACGCCGGCCAGGGGGCCGGAGCCGCACCGGGCGTTCCCGTCCACGTGCACGTAGGCGCCCAACCTCGGATCGAGGCGGCGGATGCGATCCAGGTGGCGGGCGACCACCGCCTCGGGGTCGAGCCGGCCGGACCGAACCCGTTCCCCGATCTCGGTCGCCGCCCACCAGGCCAGGTCTGGTTCCATACCGGTATTCTCCGTTCGTGCCCATCGCCTGGACCGGCCGGCCCGAGGCCGACCGGCTGCTGGAGCAGGAGCCGCTGGCGCTCCTGATCGGCCTGCTCCTGGACCAGCAGGTGCCGATGGAGCGGGCCTTCGGCGCCCCCTACGAGCTGAAGCGGCGGCTGGGCCACCTGGACGCGTCGCGGATCGCGAGCGCGCCGCCCGAGGATCTGGAAGAGGCCTTCCGGCGCCGGCCCGCGCTGCACCGCTTCCCCGTCGCCATGGCCCGCCGTGCCCGGGTCCTGTGCGAGGTGGTCGCCTCCCGGTACGGAGGCGACGCCGGGGCGATCTGGCGCGAGGCCGGCTCCGGTGAGGAGCTGTTCCGCCGGATCTCGGCCCTGCCCGGCTTCGGGGAGCAGAAGGCGAGGATCACGGTGGCGGTGCTGGGGAAGCGGCTGGGGGTACGGCCGCCCGGCTGGGAGCGCCACGCGGCCGACTGGCACACGATCGCGGACGTCGACTCGCCCGAGTCCATGGCCCTGGCGCGTGAGGCCAAGCGGCGGATGAAGGCCGGACCAGGGGCCTGAGGTCGCTCCTCGGCTCGGGGGAAGGGCGGGCGCCGTTCCCGGCACCCGATTCCCCCGGCGGCTCCGGTTCGCCTCGGCCCGCGGACCGGCTCCCCGGGTGAGTTCCGGCGTGCATGCGCTGGCGTGCGGCCTCCGGGTATCGCGATCGTCGGGGCGATCGGCTCTCGAGGAGAGGGGTCGAGGGTCGTCACGCCCGGGTGGGCGCGACCCGGGGGGCGAAGCGCGCTCTCGGTGTCGCCGATGGCCAGGTGAGGGCCACGGGGGAGCGGCCAGCGGTTCCGGCTCCCCGTCCGGATCGAGAAGGGGGAGCCGGACCTCCCGGCCGGGATCGGACCGGCGCAGCCGCCGGCGACGGTGAAGGCCAGGAGGCCGGCCTTGCCGCCGGCGTGGGCCACGTGGTCCCGCCCCGGCCGCTGCGCGACCTGGCGCCCGCGCCCGCCCGAGGCCGGCGGGTCAGGCCGGGATGGCCCGGACACCGTTCCGCTCGAACCCCGGAGCGGCCCGCTCCCGCGCTGCCTGATAGGCTGGGGACCGTACGGCCGAGCGCCGATCCGGGCAGCCGAGCGATCAGGAGCGGGCGATGGCGAGCCAGATTCCCGGCATCCACCACGTCACGGCCATCTGCGGCGACCCCCAGCGCAACCTGGATTTCTACTCCGGGGTCCTGGGCCTGCGGTTCGTCAAGCGGACGGTGAACTTCGACGACCCCGCCTCCTACCACCTCTACTACGGTGACGCGGTGGGGTCCCCGGGGACGATCATGACCTTCTTCGCCTGGCCCGGGGCCCCGCGGGGACGGCGGGGGGCCGGACAGCTGACGGTGACCGCCTTCGCCGTCCCGGAGCGCTCGCTGGCCTTCTGGGGCGAGCGTCTGGGGGGCCACGGGGTCGCTGTCGAGGGGCCGCTCCGGAGAGGGGACGAGGAGTACCTGGCCCTGGAGGACCCGGACGGGCTGCGCCTGGAGCTGGTGGGGTGGGCGACCGCGTCCGGAGGCCGGGTCTGGGCGGATGGCCCGGTCCCCCCCGAGCACGCCATCCGGGGCTTCTTCGGGGTCAGCCTCTGTGAGCGGGACGAGGGGCCGAGCGCGCAGCTCCTGGCCGGGACGCTGGGGTTCGCTCTCGACGCCCGGGACGGCGACCGGTTCCGCTACCGGGGTCGGGAGGGGGAGATGGGAAGCGTGGTCGACCTCCTCCACCGTCCGGAGGCGACCCCGGGGACGGTCGCCGTGGGGACGGTCCACCACGTGGCCTGGCGGGCGCGGGACGACGAGGAGCAGCGCAGGTGGCGCTCCCGGCTCGTCGATCAGGGCCTCCAGGTGACCCCGATCATCGATCGTCGCTATTTCCGCTCCATCTACTTCCAGGAGCCGGGCGGGGTGCTGTTCGAGATCGCGACCGAGCCGCCCGGTTTCACCGTGGACGAGCCGGAGCCGGAGCTGGGCAGCCGGCTGCAGCTGCCTCCCTGGCTGGAGCCCTCGCGGGCGAGGATCGAGGCTGGCCTGCCCCCGATCGAGGTTCGGAGGCCGCAGCCCGAGGGGGTCCGGGGTCGGCCGGGGAAGAGATCGTAGGCGCCGACCGGAACCTGCACCCCCGGCGGCACGGGTGACCTCACCCCGGGCGGAGCGCGCCCTCCGGGTGGCAGGGCTCCCCCTCGCCGGAACGCGCCTGCCCTACCCGCCGGATCCGAGCTGGAAGCCGGGCCCCAGGGGGTCGCCGGGCTCCAGGACGAACTCGTGGTGCCCGGTGAGGTGGGCGGTGCCCTCGATCTCGGTGATCACGGCCGGCAGGCCGGCGACGCGGGTCTCCCCGACCACCCGGCCCAGGAACTCGGTGCCGATCACGCTCTGGTGCCGGAGCGTCTCCCCGCGGGCCAGGGCGCCCTCGGCGTGGAGCAGGGCGAGGCGGGCGGAGGTGCCGCTCCCGCAGGGGGAGCGGTCGACCTGCCCGTCGGCGAAGACGGTGAGGTTCCGGCGCCCCTCGGTCCAGATCACCCCGTAGAGGCCGCGCAGCTCGGGCCGCTTGGGGTGGGCGATGTCGTCGCGACGCCGGAGCGCCTCGGCCACCGCCCGCCCTCGGGTCACCAGCTCGGGCAGGTGCTCGGGGGTCAGGGGCGTCGGGGCCGGGGCCAGGGCGTAGAACGCGCCGCCGAAGGCCAGGTCCACGACGCAACCCTCGACCCGGACCCCCCGCCGGAGGACGAAGGCGGGTACGTTGCGGAAGCGCACGCCGGTCACGTCGCCGTCCCGCACCGTGGCCCAGGTCCGTAGCCGACCGGAGGGCACGTCCACCACCACCTCGGTCTCGCCCTCGCCCCGGCGGGCCGGCAGGCGGCCGCTCTCCAGAGCCCAGGTGACCAGGGCGATGGTGCCGTGGCCACAGGCGGTGGAGTAGCCAGAGCCGTGGAAGAAGACCACGCCCAGGTCGGCCCCCGGGTCGTCGGGCGGGGTGACGAAGCCCCCGTACATGCCGGCGTGGCCGCGGGGTTCCGAGACCAGGAGCCGGCGGACGTGGTCGAGCCGGTGGGCGGCCCACTCCCGCCGTTCCAGCACCGTGGCCCCCTCCGGGCAGGGATGGGTGACGATCCGGAAGGGCTCGCCGGCCGTGTGGTAATCGGTGGCCGAGATCCTGATAGACTCGGGCTCCAACCTGGGTCTCCAGGTGAGAGAGCTTAGATCAGACGAGACGAGGCGAGGTAGAGAGACATGGCGAGGACCGCCTCCGTCGCGGTGCCCTCCGCGGCCGAGACCCGGGCGCTGGCCCGGGAGCACGACCTGATCCCGGTCCACCGGGCGCTGCCCGCCGACCTCCTGACCCCGGTCGCGGCCTACTCGCTGCTGTGTCCGCCGGACGGGCCCGGGTTCCTGCTGGAGAGCGTGGTGGGTGGCGAGCACCTAGGGCGCTACTCCTTCATCGGCCACCGACCCCGTCCCCTGGAGCTGGGAGAGGGGGATCCGCTGCCGGCGCTGGCCCGGGTGGCGGCCCAGCGCCCGGCCCCGATCCCCGGCCTCCCCGGCTTCGTCGGGGGGGCGGTCGGCTTCCTCGGCTACGAGGTCGCGCGCCACTTCGAGCGGCTACCGGTCTCCCCGGGGCCGGCACCGCCCCTCCCGGAGAGCGCCTTCCTCCTGGTCGAGGACCTGGCCGTCTTCGACCACGTGACCCAGCGCCTGCTCCTGATCACCCTCCACCGTCCCCGCCACGAGCCCTACCGGGCGGCCCTGGCCCGGCTGGAGGAGATGGAGGAACGCCTGAGCGCCCCCCTGCCGACGCCGCCGCCCCGGCCGGCCCCGGACGGGGCCGGCTGGCGCTCCAACGTCAGCCGGGCCGGGTACGAGGCCATGGTGGAGACCGCGCGGGAGCACATCCTGGCCGGCGACGCCTTCCAGATCGTGCCCTCGCAGCGCTTCCGGAAGCCGCTGGCCGCCCGGCCCTTCGACGTCTACCGGTGCCTGCGCGCGATCAACCCCTCACCCTACATGTACCACCTGGCCCTGGGCCAGGGCCGCTACGTGGTGGGCACCTCGCCTGAGCTCCTGGTCAAGGTGGAGGACGACCGGGTGGCGGTGCGGCCCCTCGCCGGCACCCGGCCCCGGGGCGCGGAGCGGGCCGCCGACGCCGAGCTGGAGCGAGAGCTGCTTGCCGACGAGAAGGAGCGGGCCGAGCACGTGATGCTGGTGGATCTGGGCCGGAACGACGTGGGCCGGGTGGCGGTCCCGGGCAGCGTCCGGGTGGAGCGGCTGATGGAGGTCGAGCGCTACTCGCACGTGATGCACCTCAGCTCGACCGTGAGCGGCCGCCTGGCCCCCGGGCGAAGCTCCCTCGACGCGCTCCGGGCCACCTTCCCCGCCGGCACCGTCTCCGGGGCGCCCAAGATCAGGGCCATGGAGATCATCGCCTCCCTGGAGCCCGAGCGCCGGGGGTGCTACGCCGGCGCGCTCGGCTACGTCGCCTGCGGCGGTGACCTGGACATGGCCATCACCCTGCGCACGATCGTCATCGCCGGGGGGATGGCCTACGTGCAGGTGGGGGCCGGAGTGGTGGCGGATTCCGACCCCGGGCGCGAGTACGAGGAGACCGTGGCCAAGGCGCGGGCGATGTTCGCGGCCGTGGAGCGGGCGGAGGCGGTGGCGTGAGGGCCGTCATCCGCGTGGCCGTGATCGACAACTACGACTCCTTCACCTACAACCTGGTCCAGTACCTGGCCGAGCTGGGCGCCGAGCCCTCCGCCTTCCGCAACGACGCGGTCGACCTGGAGACGCTGGCGGGGTACGACGCCCTGGTCGTCTCCCCGGGGCCCGGGGCCCCCGCCCAGGCCGGGATCTCGGTGACCGCCATCCGGGAGCTGACGGGGAGGATGCCGGTGCTCGGCGTCTGCCTCGGCCACCAGGCGCTGGGCGAGGCCCTCGGCGCCCGGGTGGTCCGGCACCGGCCCGTGCACGGGAAGACCTCCGCCATCCACCACGACGGGGGGCCGCCCTTCGTCGGGCTGTCGAACCCGTTCCAGGCCACCCGTTACCATTCGCTGGTCGTGCAGGCCACCTCGCTTCCCCCCGAGCTGGTCGTCTCCGCCTGGACGGAGGACGGGGTGGTGATGGGGTTGCGGCACCGCTCCCATCCCACCTACGGGGTCCAGTTCCACCCCGAGTCGATCCTGACCGGCGAGGGGAAGCGGCTCCTGCGCAACTTCCTGGACGAAGCGGCCGGGCCGGAGGGCGCGCGGTGATCGAGTTCCTCTCCCGGCTGGCCCGCGGCCAGGGGTTGAGCGAGGCGGAGGCGTCGCGGGCGATGGAGCTGATCATGCGCGGCGAGGCCACCCCCAGCCAGATCGCGGGACTGATCATGGGCCTGCGCGTCAAGGGCGAGAGCGCGGAGGAGATCGCCGGCCTGGCCCGGGCCGCCCGGGCGCTGGCCACCCCGATCCAGATCCCCGATCCGGGGTCGCTGCTGGACGTGGTCGGCACCGGCGGCGATGGCTCGCGCAGCTTCAACATCTCCACCCTCTCCGCCATCGTGGCCGCGGCCTGTGGCGCCCGGGTGGCCAAGCACGGCAACCGGGCCGCGTCGTCGGCCTGCGGCAGCGCCGACGTGCTGGAGCAGCTCGGGGTGAGGATCGACCTCGCCCCGGAGGGGGTGGCGAGCTGCATCCGCGAGGTGGGGATCGGCTTCCTGTTCGCCCCCCGCTTCCATCCCTCCTTCCGGTTCGCGGCCCTGCCCCGGCGCGAGCTGGGGGTGCGGACGGTGTTCAACCTGCTGGGGCCGCTCTGCAACCCGGCCGGGGCCGGTCGGTACGCGCTGGGCGTGCCCGAGCCCGGGCTGGCGCCGCTGATGGCCGAGGTCCTGGTCCGCCTGGGGGCGCAGCGGGTGCTGGTCTTCGGCGCCGACGGGCTCGACGAGTTGAGCACGGCCGGCCCCTCGCTGGTGATCGAGGTCCTCGACGGCCGTCGGCGCGAGTACCGGCTCGATCCGGCGGAGCTGGGGCTGCGCCGGGCCCCGCTGGCGGAGCTGCGGGGCGGTTCGCCGGCGGAGAACGCCGCCATCGCCCGGGCCGTGCTGGGGGGCGAGCGCGGGCCCCGCCGGGACGTGGTCCTCCTCAACGCCAGCGCGGCGCTCCGGGCGGCCGGCCTGGCCGAGGACTGGCGGGAGGGGCTGGCGCTGGCGGCTGGCGCCGTCGACGGTGGCCGGGCGGCGGAGGTGCTCGAGCGCTGGTCCTGCCACTCGCAGGCGGTGGAGCCATGAACGACCTGCTGCGGCGGCTGGTCGACGAGTCCCTGGCCGAGGTCGAGCGTCGGCGGGCCCGCATGCCCGAGGCGGAGCTGGAGCGGCTTGCCGCCGCCCTGCCCCCGCCCCGCGACCTGGTCGCCGCCTTGCGGCCGGGGGGCGTCCCGGCGGCACGGTCGGGGAGGCTGGCGGTGATCGCCGAGATGAAGGCGCGGACGCCGATCGCGGGGGAGCTCAGCCGGGACTACGCCCCCGCCCGCCTGGCCTCGCGCTACGCCCGGGCGGGCGCCTCGGCGCTCTCGGTCCTGTGCCAGGAGACGAGCTTCGGAGGCCGGCCGGAGCACCTGGCCGAGGCCCGGGCCGCGGCCGGGCTGCCGGTGCTCCGCAAGGACTTCGTGGTCACCGAGCACCAGGTCCTGGAGGGACGGGCCTACGGCGCCGACGCCGTGCTCCTGATCGTGGCCGCCCTGGAGGCCGGCCGTCTGCGGGAGCTGCTGGCGCTCGCCCGCCGTCTGGGCATGGAGGCCCTGGTCGAGGTCCACGACGAGCGCGAGACGGCCCTCGCCCTGGAGGCGGGGGCTGGGGTGGTGGGGGTCAACCACCGCGACCTGACCAGCTTCGAGGTCGACCTGGGGCTCACCGAGCGCCTCCGGCCGCTGGTGCCCGCCGAGGTCGTGCTCGTCGCCGAGAGCGGCATCCGGGACGCCGCCGACGCCCGTCGGATGCGGGAAGCGGGGGCGGACGCGATCCTGGTGGGCGAGGCCCTGATGCGGGCCGCCGACCCGGAGGCCAGGCTGGAGGAGCTGAGGACCGCGTGACGCAGGTCAAGGTCTGCGGCATCCGCGACCTGGAGGGGGCTCGGGCGGCGGTGGGCGCGGGCGCCGACCTGATCGGGTTCCACTTCTGCTCCAGTCGACGCCGGGTGGAGCCGGAGCGCGCCCGGGCCATCGTCGAGGCCCTGGAGGCCAGGCCCCGGGTGGTGGGGGTCTTCATCGACCAGCCCGAGCAGGAGGTGGAGCAGGTGGCCGCCTACGTCGGCCTGGACCTGGTCCAGCTGCACGGCTCGGAGCCGGTGGGCTTTCGCTGCTCGCGGCCGGTCCTGAAGGCGCTGAAGGTGCGCGGGGGCGAGCTGCCCGACGTCCAGGGCTGGCCGGATCCGATCCTGCTCGACAGCTGGTCGCCGGACCAGCGCGGCGGTACCGGTCGGGCCTGGGACTGGGAGCTGGCCCGGGACCTGCTGCGGCGGCGCCGGGCGTTCATCGCCGGCGGGCTCTCGCCCGAGAACGTGGGTCGGGTGGTGGCCGAGCTCCGTCCCTACGGCGTCGACGTCTCCAGCGGCGTGGAGCGGGAGGTCGGGATCAAGGACCCGGACCGAGTTCGCGCCTTCGTGCAAGCTGTACGAGATGCAGACCGTCGCGCCCGGCAGGGGTAGGTTCGGGCCCTACGGAGGGCAGTACGTACCCGAGACGCTGATGGCCGCCCTCGGCGAGCTGGAGGACGCCTGGCGGGAGGCCCGGGAGGATCCGGGCTTCCAGGCCGAGCTGGAGGCCCAGCGCCGGACCTTCGTGGGCCGGCCCACGCCCCTCTACCTCGCCCAGCGCCTGAGCCGGCACTTCGGCGGGGCCCGCATCTATCTGAAGCGGGAGGACCTGTGCCACACCGGCGCCCACAAGCTCAACAACGCCCTCGGCCAGGCGCTGCTCGCGCTCCGCATGGGCAAGCGGCGGATCATCGCCGAGACCGGCGCCGGCCAGCACGGCGTGGCCACGGCCACGGTCTGTGCCCGCTTCGGCCTCGGGTGCACCGTCTACATGGGGACGGAGGACATGCGCCGGCAGGCGATCAACGTTCGCCGCATGCGCCTGCTGGGGGCGGAGGTCCGTGAGGTGCGAGCCGGGACCGCGACCCTGAAGGACGCCACCTCCGAGGCCATCCGGGACTGGGTGACCAACGTGGACACCACGCACTACATCATCGGCTCCGCGGTCGGCCCCCACCCCTATCCGGAGATGGTGCGCGACCTCCAGCGCGTCATCGGGGACGAGGCGCGGGCGCAGCACCTGGCGGCGGAGGGCCGGCTGCCCGACGTGGTGGTGGCCTGCGTGGGCGGGGGATCCAACGCCATCGGCATCTTCACCGCCTTCCTGGGCGATGGGCAGGTGCGGCTGGTCGGCGCCGAGGCCGGCGGGGCCGGGCTCGAGACCGGGCGCCACGCCGCCTCCCTCGCCGGAGGCCGGCCGGGCGTCCTCCACGGCGCCTACTCGTACCTGCTCCAGGACGCCGAGGGGCAGGTACGGCCGACGCACTCGATCTCGGCCGGGCTCGACTATCCCGGGGTGGGGCCGGAGCACGCCTGGCTCCGGGACCTGGGGCGGGCGGAGTACGTGGCCGTCGACGACGAGGCGGCGGTGGCCGCCTTCGAGCTCTGCAGCCGCCTGGAGGGGATCGTGCCCGCCCTGGAGCCCGCCCATGCCCTGCACGTGGCCGGCCTCCTGGCCCGCGACCTGGGTCCCGAGGGCCGGGTGCTGGTCTGCCTGAGCGGCCGGGGCGACAAGGATCTCGACTCGGTGGAGGCATACCGGGCGGAGCGTGGGGTCCCCGCGAGATCGGGAGATCTCGCGGGGGGGAAGGATCTCGACTCGGTGGAGGCATACCGGGCGGAGCGTGGGGTCCCCGCGAGATCGGGAGATCTCGCGGGGGGGAAGGATCTCGACTCGGTGGAGGCATACCGGGCGGAGCGTGGGGT
>DASRBU010000441.1:0-5588 GCA_035653475.1 Candidatus Dormiibacterota bacterium
GGCCGGCGAGCCGTCCGACCAGGCCCCCCCGCCTCCAGACCGCCGTCGGCCCTCAGGCGTTGGTGGTCACGTACCAGTCGGCGACGTACTGGAAACGGTCGACCGGGTCGATGACCGGGTTCATGTGCACCCCCCGCACCCGCGTCGAGACGACGTAGGTGTAGTAGGGCTCGAACAGAAAGTCGGCCGGCGCCCCGTCCGAGATCAGGTCCTGGAAGTCCGCGTAGGCGACGCTCCTCGTGGCCCGGTCGAGGCTCGAGCGTCCGTCCTGCAGGTCCTTGTCGATGATCGCCTGGTGCGGGATCATGTCGCTGGCGAAGTTCAGGGTGTTGGGCGGCGCCCCCGAGTGCCAGAGCGAGAATTCGTCCGGGTCGGGACCGGCGTCCAGGGCGATGATCGCCATCTGGTACTGGTGACCCATGAGGTCGCGGCTGAACAGGACCGCCACGGGCACGGTCTTCACCTCGACCTCCACCCCCAACGGTCGCAGCTGTCGCTCGATGGACTGCGCCACCTGCACGTACGGGTAGGCGTCGGCGGTCTCCAGGGTGACCGAGAAGGGCCGGCCTGCGCGCTCGAGGAGGCCGGTCCGGGGGTTACGGGTCCATCCCGCCTGCTGAAGCAGCGCCGCCGCCCGGGCGGGATCGTAGGGGTACTTGGCCGCGTCCTTCGCCGAATAGGCCCAGCTGGTGGGGGGGATGGGACCCGGGGCGGGATCGGCGCGCCCTCCCAGCACCTGATCGATGATCTTCCGGCGGTCGACGGCCATGACCAGCGCCTGGCGCACAGCCGGCGGGTCGAAATAGGTGGCCAGCTCGGGGGTCAGGTCGAAGAACATGGCCACGAAGCTGTACGTGCGCACCTCCAGCACCCGGAGGCCGTCCTGCTTCTCGAGCGGCGCCACCCTGGGCATCTCCGGCGCCCCCACCGTGTCCGCCTCCCCCCTAGTCACCGCCTCCACGGCGTCGCCAAGGGTGGGGTAGGCACGGAAGACGAAGCGATCCAGGTACGGCCGCGGCCGGGCGTAGGGATTGCGCTGCATCACCACCGTCTGTCGGTCGGGCGAGATCGACTGGACGCGGAAGGGGCCGGTCCCGAAGGCACGAGCGCCGCTGTACACGGACGAGGCCATGCTCGTGATCGGGATCCGCGCGAACACGTGGCGGGGCAGGATGCCGAGCCGGAGGGCGACCAGGAAGGAGGCGCTGGGGGCCTTCAAGGTGAAGCGCACCGCCATCGGCCCGACCTTCTGGACCGTGACCTCCTTCCAGTACTGCGCGTTCGGCTCCTGGTACTGCGGGCTCTGCAGGACCCCGAAGGTGAACATGACGTCGTCGGCGGTGAAGGGCTTGCCATCCGCCCAGCGCACCCCGTCGCGCAGGGAGAAGGTGTAGCTCAGGCCGTCGTCCGACACCGTCCAGCTCCTGGCCAACAGGCCGACCACCTGTTGCCGGCTATCGACCGTGGTCAGCCCCTGGTAGATGAGGCTATCGATGTCCTGGGCGTTCGTCTCCTGCTCGAACAGGGGATTCAGGGGGCCGACCTGACCGAGGATGGCCTCGGTGACCTGGCCCCCGGGCGCGGGCGAGGCGGCCGCCCGGGGGAGGACCTGGGGAAGGCCGCCCTGACAGGCGGTCAGCAGGAGGAGACCGGCCGCGGCCAACAGGACCTTCCGTTCCGGGGCGAGGCCCATCGGCCTCAGGTGACGTGGTGGACGGAGACGTAGATGTTGGCCACGGATACGATCAGGAACACCGCCGCCAGCACCCAGGTGGTGTAGTACAGCTGGCGCTCGAGGCCGCGCCGGGTGCGATAGCCCCCAGTGAACCCCCCGCCGCCGCCCAGGGTACCCCCCAGACCGGTGGCCCGAGGGGTCTGGAGCACCACGCCGGCGATCAACAGGATGGAGGTGATGACCTCCAGGATGACGAGCACGTGACTGACGTTCATCGAACACCCCCGGCCACGGGAGCCGCCCGCGCACCGGTTCGGCTCCCTGCCTGTCGCGCAAGTGTAGCGGGAAGGGCGCGACCCACGCCCTTCCCGCCTCCCGCTAGCGCGCGGCGCGGTAGCGGCGGTCGACCTCCTCCCAGTCGACCGTGTTCCACCAGGCGGCCACGTAGTCGGCGCGCCGGTTCTGGTACTTGAGGTAGTAGGCGTGCTCCCACACGTCGACGCCCACGATCGGCTTCCCGCCCTCCATGACCGGGTTGTCCTGGTTGGGGAAGCCCTTGACCGTGAGCTTGCCCGAGCCGTCCAGATAGGCCCAGCCCCAGCCGCTACCGAACTGGCCGACGGCCGTCTTGCTCAAGGTGTCCTTGAAGGCGGCGAAGGAGCCGAAGGCCTCGTTCACGGCACGGGCGAAGTCGCCGACCGGCTCCCCACCCCCGCCCGGCTTCATGATCGTCCAGAAGATCGAGTGGTTGAGATGCCCGCCACCGTTGTTGCGAACGGCGGTGCGAATGTCCTCGGGAACCGCGCCCAGGTTGCCGAGCAGGTCCTCGACCGTCTTCCCGGCCAGCTCGGGATGCTTCTCGATGGCGGCGTTCAGGTTGCTGACGTAGGTGCCGTGGTGTCGATCGTGGTGGATCTCCATGGTCAACGCGTCGATGTAGGGCTCGAGCGCGTTGGTGGGGTAGGGCAAGGGCGGGAGTTCGAACGCCATCTCGCATACCTCCTTGATCGTGTCGGATAGATGAGACAGTACTCCCTCCGCCGGACGGCCGCGTGGGCTCAACGACGTCCCTGGTTCCTCACCGCCTCGATGGAGGCGGCCGCCGCCTCCGGGTCCAGGTACTCGCCTCCCGGGCGCAGGGGCCGCATCTCCTCATCCAGCTCGTAGAGGAGGGGGACGCCGGTGGGCAGGTTGAGATCGACCACCTCCGCGTCCGACATTCGGTCCAGGTGCTTGACCAACGCCCGCAGCGAGTTCCCGTGCGCCGAGACCAGCACCAGCCGCCCGTCCCGCAGGTCGGGGACGAGGGCGTCGTACCAGTAGGGCAGCATCCTCGCCACCACATCCTTGAGGCACTCGGTCCGGGGCTGGAGCTCCGGCGGCAGGCCGGCGTAGCGAGGGTCGCCGGTCTGACCCCGCAGCTCCTCGGCGCCGAGGGGCGGCGGCGGCACGTCGTAGGAACGGCGCCAGGCCATGAACCGCTCCTCGCCGTAGCGCTCGAGGATCTGACGCTTGTCCTTGCCCTGCAAGGCCCCGTAGTGCCGCTCGTTGAGGCGCCAGGACCTCCGGACCGGCACCCAGTGCCGGTCACAGGCGTCGAGCGCGATCTCGGCCGTACGAATGGCCCGGCGCAGCACCGAGGTGTGGACCACATCCGGCAGCAACCCGTGCCGGCCCAGCAGCTTCCCGGCACGGCGGGCCTCCTCCTCGCCCCTGGGGCTGAGGCCCACGTCGACCCAGCCGGTGAACAGGTTCAGGGCGTTCCACTCGCTCTCCCCGTGGCGGAGCAGCACGAGACGGTAGCGGCTCACGCGGCTCCTCCCTCCTCCGCAGCGGCCGCCCGTTCCAGGGCGGCCACCACCGCGATCATCTTCGAGAACTCGGTCGCCTTCAGGCTGGCCCCGCCCACCAGGCAGCCGGCACAGGCCGGAAGCTCGACGTAGGAGGCGACGTTGCTCGCGTTGACGCTGCCGCCGTACAGGACGCGCACGCCCTCGCCCGGCCCACCCAGGACATCGACCAGGATCCGACGGATCAGCCCCATGGTTTGGCCGGCCTGGTCGGGATCGGCGTTGCGGCCGGTGCCGATCGCCCACACCGGCTCGTAGGCGACCACCAGCCGCGAACCCGCCGGGACCGCCACCCCCGCCAGCCCGGCGCGCAGCTGCCGTTCGATCACGGCCTCGGCGCGACCCTCGAGGAACTCGTCCTCGCGCTCGCCGACGCAGAGGATCACGCGCAGGCCCGCCTCGAGCCCGGCGGCCGCCTTGCGGGCGACCGTCTCCTCGTCCTCGCCGAGGTGGAGGCGGCGCTCCGAATGACCGACGATGACCCAGTCGCACCAGCCGGCCAGCATCCAGGCCGAGACCTCGCCGGTGAAGGCGCCCGCCCGCTCCCAGTGGCAGTCCTGGGCGCCGAGCTGCACCCCCGTACCCTCCAGCACCCCCGCCACCGGCAACAGCCAGGGGAAGGGCGGGAAGAGCGCCACCGCGACCCGGTCGGCGTGCTCCCGGGCCGCCGCCAGCACGCCGCCGGCCAGCTCGGTCGCCGCCCCAGCGCTGAGCGGGTTCATCTTCCAGTTGGCGGCCAGGAGCGGCCGGGACGCCGGCATCAGGCCGCCTCCCGCAGCACGGCCACCCCGGGCAGCTCCTTGCCCTCAAGGTACTCGAGGGTGGCCCCGCCCCCGGTGGAGACGTGGGAGAAGCGCCCGTCCAGGCCGAAGCGGTGCACGGCGGCGGCCGTGTCCCCCCCGCCCAGGAGCGAGTACGCGCCCGAGGCGGCGATGGCCTCCCCCAGCGCCCTGGTGCCGGCAGCGAACTCGGGGATCTCGAAGACGCCCACGGGACCGTTCCAGACCACGGTGCCCGCGCCCCGCAACCGCCCCAGGAAGGACTCCACCGTCCGGGGTCCCACGTCCAGCATCATCCAGCCCGGCTCCACCTCCCCGACCTCCCACACCCGGGTCTCCTCCCCCGCCTGCATGCGCCGGGCGCAGACCGCGTCGAGGGGCAGCGCCAGTCGGTCGCCGCCCTCGGCCTCCACCTGCCGGGCCACCTCCAGCGCCTCGTCCTCGACCAGGCTGGCCCCCACCTCCAGGCCTCGCGCCTTGAAGAAGGTGTTGGCCATGGCGCCCCCCACCAGCAAGGCGTCGACCCGGGGTAGCAGGTGACGGAGCACCCCCGCCTTGGTCGACACCTTGGCCCCCCCGACCACCGCCACCAACGGCCGCCGGGGCACGTCCAGCGCCCGGTGCAGCGCCTCCAGCTCGGCCAGCATCAACCGGCCGGCGTAGGCGGGCAGGAGCTCGGCCACCCCCACCACCGAGGCGTGGGCCCGGTGAGCGGCGGCGAAGGCGTCGTTGACGAACACCTCGGCCAGGGAGGCGAGTCGCCGGGCGAACTCCCGGTCGTTGGCCTCCTCGCCGGGGTGGAATCGGACGTTCTCCAGCAGCAGTACCTCGCCCTCCCCCAGGCGTCGGGCGGCCGTGAGCGCGGGATCGCCGACGCAGTCCTCGGCGAAGGCCACCGGTCGTCCCAGCAGCTCACCCAGCCGCGCCGCGACCGGACGCAGCGACAGCCCGGGCTCGGGTCGCCCTCGGGGACGACCGAGGTGGGAGATCACGATCACCCGCGCCCGCCGCTCGACGAGGTCGCGCAGGGTGGGGAGGGCGGCGCGGATCCGTCCGTCGTCGCCGATCACCCCGTCCTGGAGGGGCACGTTGAGGTCCTCACGGACGAGGACCCGGCGGCCAGCCAGGGCCAGCCCTTCGTATGAGGCCTTCACCGCTCGAGCCGCGCCCCGCTACAGCCGCTCGGCCACGTAGGTGATCAGGTCGACCATGCGACAGCTGAACCCCCACTCGTTGTCGTACCAGGAGACCACCTTCGCCGAGCGATCGCCCAGCATCGCCGTC
>DASRBU010000442.1:0-9568 GCA_035653475.1 Candidatus Dormiibacterota bacterium
TGCTGCTGGAGACCATGCTGATCGAGAAGGCGCTGTACGAGATCCGCTACGAGCTCGACCACCGGCCGGACTGGGTCTCGATCCCGTTGCGCGGCCTCCGCGACCTCCTGGCGGCGGGATCGTGAGCGCCCCCGCCCGGCCCCCGAGCCTGCTCTCCGAGGACGACCTCTACCTCTTCAACGAGGGCAGCCACTTCCGCATCTTCGACAAGCTGGGGGCCCATCCGGTCGAGGGCGGCGTCGTCTTCGGCGTCTGGGCCCCCAACGCCGAGTACGTCTCCGTGATCGGGGACTTCAACGGCTGGGATCCGGGGGCGCATCCGCTCTCCCCGCGGGCCAGCTCCGGCATCTGGGAGGGGTTCGTCCCCGACCTGGGGCCGGGCGCCCGGTACAAGTACCACTTGGTGACGCGAGGCGGGCACTACCGGGTCGACAAGGCCGACCCGGTGGCCTTCTTCGCCGAGACGCCGCCCCGCACCGCCTCCGTGGTCTGGGACCTGGGCTACGGGTGGGGGGACGACGATTGGATGCGGGGGCGCGCGGCCAGGAACGCGCCCTCGGCGCCCTGGTCGATCTACGAGGTGCACCTGGGCTCGTGGATGCGGGTGCCCGAGGAAGGGAACCGCTGGCTCGGCTACCGGGAGGTCGCGCCCCGGCTGGCGGATCACGTGGAGCGGGCCGGGTTCACCCACGTCGAGCTGATGCCGGTGATGGAGCATCCCTTCTACGGCTCCTGGGGCTATCAGACGACCGGGTACTTCGCCCCCACCAGCCGCTACGGGACCCCCCAGGACCTGATGTACCTGGTCGACCATCTCCACCGACGGGGGATCGGGGTGGTGCTGGACTGGGTGCCGTCGCACTTCCCCACCGACGAGCACGGGCCCGGGTACTTCGACGGGACCCACCTGTACGAGCACGCCGATCCTCGCCTGGGACGGCACCCGGACTGGGACAGCTTCGTCTTCAACTACGGGCGGCACGAGGTGCGGAGCTTCCTCATCTCCAGCGCGCTGTTCTGGCTGGAGCGCTACCACGCCGACGGGCTGCGGGTGGACGCCGTGGCCTCGATGCTCTACCTGGACTACTCGCGACGGGAGGGGGAGTGGATCCCGAACCGCTTCGGGGGACGCGAGAACCTGGAGGCGATCGAGTTCCTGCGCCGGCTGAACGTGGAAGTCTACGCCCGTCACCCCGACGTGCAGACCATGGCCGAGGAGTCGACGGCCTGGCCCATGGTCTCGCGGCCCACCTACGTGGGCGGCCTCGGCTTCGGCATGAAGTGGGACATGGGCTGGATGCACGACACGCTCCACTACCTCTCCCGCGACCCCGTGCACCGCCGCTACCATCACCGCGACCTGACCTTCCGTGGCCTCTACCTGGCCAGCGAGAACTTCGTCCTCCCGCTCTCGCACGACGAGGTGGTGCACGGCAAGGGGTCGCTCCTGGGCCGGATGCCGGGCGACGAGTGGCAGCGGTTCGCGAACCTGCGCCTGCTCTTCGGCTGGATGTTCGCCCAGCCGGGCAAGAAGCTGCTGTTCATGGGCGGCGAGTTCGGCCAGGTCCGCGAGTGGGATCACGAGGGCTCGCTGGACTGGCACCTGCTCGACCATCCCCTGCACCGGGGGCTGCTGCGCTGGGTGAGCGATCTCAACCGTCTCTACCGCGCCGAGCCGGCCCTGCACCGGCTGGACTTCGACCCCCTGGCGGGCTTCTCGTGGGTGGAGGCCGACGACGCCGAGCGATCGGTGGCCTCGTTCCTCCGCTGCGCCGGCGAGCGCCGGGTGCTGGCGATGTTCAACTTCACGCCCGTGCCCCGCCACGGCTACCGGGTCGGCCTCCCGGTCGGGGGCCGCTGGCGGGAGCTGCTGAACGGGGACGCCGACCTCTACGGCGGCAGCGGGGTGGGCAACCTGGGCGGCGTGGAGGCGGGGCCCGAGCCCTGGCACGGCCGGCCGTTCTCGGCCACGGTCACGCTGCCCCCGCTGGCGGCGGTGTTCTTCGCCCCTGAGGGAGAGGACCTCCCCGTCGGCACGCCGGTCGAGATCTCAGGCCACTGAGACCGGCCCGCGACGGCCGGGATCTGCAGCCGCCCCCCGGCCTGGGGGAAAATCAGCCTTTCGTTGACCATGGCACGACCGATCCACCTGGCCTTCGTCTGGCACCTGCACCAGCCCTACTACAAGGACGACCTCACCGACACCTACCTCCTGCCCTGGGTCCGGCTGCGTTCGACCAAGGACTACAACAAGATGGCCGCGCTCCTGGAGGCCTACCCGGGGGTGCGCCAGACCTTCAACCTGGTCCCCTCGCTCCTGGTCCAGATCGAGGACTACGGACGGGGGGAGGGCCACTACCAGGACCTGTTCTGGGAGCTCAGCCGCAAGCCGGCGGCCGAGCTGACCGCCGAGGAGCGGGCCTTCATCGTGCGCTGGATGCGGGAGACGCCGCAGTTCCTGCGCGTCCAGGCCTCGCCCCGCTACCGCGACCTGGCCGGTCGCCCCGCGACCGATGCCTTCACCACCGAGGAGATCCGCGACCTGCAGGTCTGGTGCAACCTGGCCTGGTGCGACCCGACCTGGACGGAGCGCGATCCCCGACTCTCGGCGCTCAAGGCCCGGGACCGGGACTTCACCGAGGCCGATAAGGACGTCCTCTTCGCCGCCCAGCTGGAGATGGTGCGGAGCGTCATCCCCACCTACGCCGAGCTGGCCCGCCGCGGCCAGGCCGAGCTCACCTTCTCCCCCTACTACCACCCCATCCTGCCCCTGCTCTGCGACCTGGAGTCGGCCCGGGAGGCGGTGCCGGGCATCGAGCTTCCCGAGCGACGTTTCGCCCACCCCGAGGACGCGCTGGGCCAGATCGAGGCGGGCCGGCGCGAGTTCGAGCGTCTGACCGGGGTCCGACCCCGTGGCATGTGGCCGTCGGAGCTGGCGGTGGGGGAGTGCGTGGCCGAGCTGGCCGTGCGGGCCGGGATCGACTGGTTCCTCTCCGACGAGGAGGTGCTGGGCCGCTCGCTCGGCGTGTACCTGGGGCGGGACGGGGAGGGTCGCCTCCACCAGCCCGAGCTGCTCTACCGGCCCTGGCGCATCGAGCGCGAGGGGGGCGCGGTGACCGTGGTCTTCCGCGACACCCTGCTCAGCAACCGGATCGGCTTCGACTACCACCGCATGCCGGCCCGGGAGGCGGTGGACGACTTCATGGGCCGCCTGCGCCGGATCCGGGAGCAGCAGGGCGAGGACCGCGACTTCCTGGTCGTGGTCGCCCTGGACGGCGAGAACCCTTGGGACTTCTACCCTCGGGAGGGGCGCGACTTCCTCGAGACCCTCTACGAGACCCTGGAGCGGGCGGACGACGTGGTCTGCACCACGGTGGCCGGCTTCCTCGACCAGCACCCGGAGCGGCAGGCGCTGCCCCGGCTGCACGCCGGCAGCTGGATCGGGGCCAGCTTCGACACCTGGATCGGGGATCCCGAGCACCGGGTGGCCTGGGAGCTACTGGCCGAGACCCGGGACTGGCTGGAGGACTTTGCCGGCCACCACGCGCCCGAGCCCGGGCAGCCGGCCGACGGCGTGGACCTGGAGGCGGCCTGGCGGGAGATCTCCATCGTCGAGGGCTCGGACTGGTTCTGGTGGTTCAGCCGCCGGCACGACTCGGGTATGGACGCCATCTGGGACAACCAGTTCCGCCTCCACCTGCGCAACGTCTACAAGCTGTGCGGCGCCAGGCCACCGACGGCGCTCTTCGTGCCCATCCTCGATCACCGGGGAGACGAGGACCGGCGGCTGCCCAGGGGGCTCTTCACCCCCCGCGACCTCGACGACCCGGTCTGGGAGCGGGCCGGGCGCTACGAGGCGGGGAGCGGCTTCGGCGCCCTGCACAAGCCGGTGGAGATCGTCGAGCGGCTGCTCTACGGATGCGATGAGGAGCGCCTCCACGTCCGCATCGACAGCTCCCGCACCCTCGAGCAGCTGAGCGCCGAGGGCGTGACCTTCTGGCTCTACCTCTCGGGCGAGGTCGGCGGCGAGGAGATCGGGGAGCCGTTCGCGACGCCGCTCCGGCCGGCCGCGCTGGCCGATCTGGGCTTCGAGCCGGGGGCGGTGGTGCGGGTGACGGCGGGTGAGCTGACCGTGGCCCGGCTGAACCAGGCCCGAACCGGCGCCCTGCCGGTGGCGAGCGAGCCCCTGGCCTCGCCCCTGTGGTTCTCGGTGCCCTTCCGCTGGTTGGAGAAGGTGGGCGGGGAGCCGCTCCAGATGGCCCTGGTGGTCACCCGGGACGGCCGTGACGTCGAGCACGTGCCCCCGGTGGGGGCGCTCGGGCTGCGGGTGCCGAGGGAGGCCGGCCTCGTCCCCGAGGAGGGCCGGCGATTGCGGGTGCTGATCGCGGCTGCCGAGGTGGCCCCCTTCGCCAAGGCGGGCGGCCTGGCCGACGTGACCGCGGCCCTGGCCAAGGAGCTGCGCCGCCGGGGCCACGACGTGCGGTTGCTGCTGCCCAGGTACCGGCAGGTCTCGGTCGAGCGGCACGGCCTGGAGGTGGCGCTGCCCGAGCTGAGGATCCCGCTCGGCGACCGGCTGCTGGAGTGCGCGATCCTGGAAGGCCGCCTGCAGCAGGTGCCGGTCTACTTCGTCGACTGCCCCTCGCTCTACGACCGCGACGGCATGTACGGGTTCGCCGACGACGCCGCCCGCTTCATCTACCTGTCGCGGGCGGCGATCGAGATGCTGCGGCCGCTCGGGTTCATGCCCGACGTCATCCACGTGCACGAGTGGCAGACGGCCCTGGTCCCCAACCTCCTCGACCGCCTCTACGAGCGGGACCCCGAACTGTCCGGGGTGGCCACGGTGCTGACCATCCACAATCTGGCCTTCCAGGGCTCCTTCGGCCCCGACACGCTCCGGCTCGCCGAGCTGGAGGGCTGGGGGCTGATCAAGGTGGGGATCCCCCACCTGGACGAGGTCGTGAACTTCCTGGGCCGGGGCATCTACTTCGCCGACGCGGTCAACACGGTCAGCGAGCGCTACGCGGAGGAGATCCAGACCCCGGAGTACGGGGAGGGGCTGGACGAGCTGCTGCGCGCCAACGCCTACAAGCTCTACGGCATCGTCAACGGCATCGACACCGAGATCTTCGACCCGGCCACCGACCCGACCATCCCCTACCACTACTCGGCCGACGACCCCTCTCCCAAGGCCCTGAACCGGGCGCGGCTGCGGGCCGAGCTGGGCCTGACGGCCACCTCCGCGCCGCTGATCGCTTTCATCTCCCGCTTCTACGAGCAAAAGGGCCTGGATCTCATCCAGCAAGCCCTCCCGGCGCTGTGCGAGCTGGACCTGCAGCTGGCGGTGCTCGGGGCCGGCGACCGACGCTACGAGGACGTGTTCCGGCACCTCGCCGCCCGTCGGCCGGGCCGGTTCGCGGCCTACATCGGGTTCGACTCCGGCCTGGCCCAGCGGCTCTACGCCGGGGCCGACATGCTGTTGATGCCCTCTCGCTTCGAGCCCTGCGGCCTGGGCCAGCTGATCGCCCTCCGTTACGGGACCATCCCCATCGTCCGCTCCACGGGCGGTCTGGCCGACACCGTCGAGGACTTCGACCCGGTGACCGACCGCGGCTACGGCTTCACCTTCCGCGCCTTCGATCCCTGGCAGCTCTTCGGGGCGGTGGTGCGGGCGCTCGAGACCTTCAAGCACGTCGAGGTCTGGGACCGGCTGGTCCGCCGGGCCATGCGCCGGGACGTCTCTTGGCAGCCGTCGGCGGCCCAGTACGTCGCCCTCTACCGGAGCGCCATGGGCAGCCGGCGTGGCCAGCGAAGCCGACGGGGCGCCACCGCCTCCGGTCTTCCCGGATGAGGTGCGGCCGACGACATCGGGCGGTGGAACACGACGAAGGGACCGGGTCGGAACCCGGCCCCTTCGGGAACACTCTCCTCATCCGAATCGGCCGCCGCGGCGGGGCGCCGGGAACCCAGAGCTCAGGGGGCTCGGCCCTTCACTCCCCGGCCATCGGCACGGGGGTGCGCGAACAACGTCCCGCGGTCACCTCATCACGGCGGCCAGCAGCCTGTCCGGTGGGTCCGCCATAGGCACCTCCGTTACGAGAGCCAACGCGTTCCACCACCATCTTCCCGCCCCGGCCGCCGGCTGTCAATGCGATTCCGGGAGGTGGACCTGTCCCGGGCGGTAGGTGATGGGGGTAGGCGGGGCCGCGTGGCACCCGGGGAGACGAGCAGGGGGACGAACACGAGGTCCCGGCTCCGGAACCCCGACCAGAGGAGGACCTCGCCCGGCAGGTCACCGCCCCTTCGCCGTCGCCCTCACCGCCCGGGCCCCGGCTCGAGCGGGAGCTTCCGGTTCCCACGTCGATGCTGCGGATCGGGGCGGCGACGCTGGACCCGGGCCGGCGGCCGATCCGGGAGCCGATGGGGTGGCGGCCGCGGGGGCACGCAGAGCGGGTGCACCGGTGGCTGCCGGTGGGCCGGAAGGTGGCGGGGGACCGGCAGCGGACGGCGCCGAGCCGGGTGGGGCCGATTCGGATTCGGCAGCGGGCGAGTCGTGGGGACCGCCGGCGCCGCGGCCGTCGCCCCACGACGCCCGGTTGCGCAGCACGGGCCGACCCCGCCGCCACCCGCGTCTCCGCCGACCGGGACGGGTTCGGCGGCGACGGTCTCCACCCCCTCAGACCGTCTGGACGACGACCCCAGCCATGCCGGCGGTGGATCGGGCCAGCCGATGATCGGCGGTCAGGAGCGGCGCACCGAGGCGCCGGCTGAGCGCCACGTACAGGGCATCGCGGACGGCGACGTTGGCCCGCATCTCCCAGGCTTCGATCAACAGCGGCGGGCACGGATACCGCTGGATGGGCGCGCGGGCCAGGAGCGCGAGCCGTGGTCCAACCAGCGGCTCGTCCGCGGGGTTGTCGCGGGCCAGCCGCGCCAGGGCAGAGAGCACCTCCGCATCGAGGTGGGCGGGCGCCGCCAGGGCCGCGCCCTGGAGCCGGCGGGCCACCTGGCGGCCGGCCGTCGTCCGTCGCAGCAGCTCGACGATCGCGGAGGCGTCAACGACCAGCGACGATGCCCGCCAGGTCCGCATCCCGGTCCTCCCGGGCCGCACGGACCGCCGCCGCCCCCGACCTCCGGTCCCGAGCCGCCGGCAGCCGGTTCAGGTCGCTGAGCCACTCCTCCACGGTGGGCAGGGCGCAGTGCGCGGTGAGCACCTCGACCACGTACGCGCGCAGGCTCATCCCCCGGGCGCCCGCGCGGCGCACCAGGACGGCGTGCACCTCGTCGGGGAGGTCACGCACGTTCAGGTTCACGGGCATATGGTAGCAGAATGCAACCACTCCCGGCCGCGCCAGGGGAACCGGAGCCGGAGCCCGATGGCGGTCCGGAAACGCCCGGGTCGTGCGTCGAGGCCTGCGGAACCGGCACGTCCGCCCCGGCCGTCCTTCCCACTGCCGCACCGCGCCTCCGGGGGCTGGGGAGCGTCGGCTCCGGGGTCGAGGCGTGGTCCGGTTGAACGGCGCCGCCGCGGGCCCCGACGACCGACCCCCCGGGGAGGGCGGGAGCTGCGACCGCGGCTGGATGAAGCTGGATGAATGGGATCGGCTTCCGCGCCGGAACCCGCGATCGGCCGGCCACGGCAGCGCACCGCCGGCGCGGTGGGGTGGCGAGACCTCGCCGCCTGGCGACGGGCGGGTGGCCGCGGACGCCGGCGCCGCGGCCGTCGCCCCACGACGCCCGGTTGCGCAGCACGGGCCGACCCCGCCGCCACCCGCGTCTCCGCCAACCGGGACGGGTTCGGCGGGGACCGTGATCCATTCTCGCCTCCGCCCGCTACCATGGATCGCACGGGAGCTCGGCGGACCGGGCTGAGAGGGCGGCTGCACCGCCGCCGACCGTTGGAACCTGATCCGGGTAATGCCGGCGGAGGGACGTCGATGGCCTCGGCGGTGAGGGTTGCCTGGGCTTCCGGCCCGGTCGTTCACGGAGGGACCCATGGCAGCCATGACCTTCGAGGAGGCGTTTCCCCGGAGCCGGAAGGTGTACGTCGAGGGCTCGCGCCCCGACCTCAGGGTGCCCTTCCGGGAGGTCGCCCTCGACGATGGCAGCTCGGTGCGCCTCTACGACACCAGCGGCCCCTGGACCGACGCCGCGGCCCGGCCCGAGCCGGGGAGCGGCCTGCCTCCGCTCCGCCGCCCCTGGATCGAGGCCCGCGGCGAGGTCGAGGCGGGGGAGGGGGCGATGCGGGCCAGGCCGGGGCGAGCGGTGACCCAGATGGCCTACGCGCGCCGGGGGGTGATCACGCCCGAGATGGAGTTCGTGGCCCTGCGCGAGGGCATGGACCCGGAGCTGGTCCGAGAGGAGGTGGCCCGGGGCAGGGCGATCATCCCCGCCAACGTCAACCACCCCGAGCTGGAGCCGATGATCATCGGGCGTCGCTTCAAGGTGAAGGTCAACGCCAACCTCGGCAACTCGGCGGTGGCCTCCTCGATCGAGGAGGAGGTCGAGAAGATGCGCTGGGCCACGCTCTGGGGGGCGGACACGGTGATGGACCTCTCCACCGGCAAGCAGATCCACGAGACCCGGGAGGCCGTCATCCGCAACTCCCCCGTGCCGGTGGGCACGGTTCCCATCTATCAGGCCCTGGAGAAGGTGAAGGGACGGCCCGAGGACCTGGGCTGGGAGGTCTACCGGGACACCCTGATCGAGCAGGCGGAGCAGGGGGTGGACTACTTCACCATCCACGCCGGGGTCCGGCTGCGCCACATCCCGCTCACCGTCGACCGGGTCACCGGCATCGTCTCCCGGGGAGGCTCGATCATCGCCGCCTGGTGCCTGGCCCATCATCGGGAGAACTTCCTCTACACCCACTTCGAGGAGATCTGCGAGATCCTGCGCGCCTACGACGTCTCGGTCTCGCTGGGCGATGGGCTCCGCCCCGGCTCCATCGCCGACGCCAACGACGAGGCCCAGTTCGCGGAGCTGCGCACTCTGGGCGAGCTGACCGAGGTGGCCTGGCGCCACGACGTCCAGGTGATGATCGAGGGGCCGGGCCACGTGCCGCTCCACCGCATCCGGGAGAACGTGGAGCTGGAGCGGGAGCTCTGCCACGACGCCCCCTTCTACACCCTGGGGCCGCTGACCACCGACGTCGCCCCCGGCTACGACCACATCACCTCGGCCATCGGGGCGGCCGTCATCGGCTGGCTGGGTACGGCCATGCTCTGCTACGTCACCCCCAAGGAGCATCTGGGCCTGCCCGACCGGCAGGACGTCAAGGACGGGGTCATCGCCTACCGGATCGCGGCCCACGCCGCCGACCTGGCCAAGGACCATCCCCGGGCCAGGGAGTGGGACGACGCCCTCTCCCGGGCCCGGTTCGAGTTCCGCTGGGAAGATCAGTTCAACCTCGGCCTCGATCCCGTCACCGCGCGCGCCATGCACGACGCGACGCTGCCGGCGGCGCCGGCCAAGCGGGCCCACTTCTGCTCCATGTGCGGCCCCAAGTACTGCAGCATGCGCATCACCCAGGACCTGCGGGCCACGATCGAGGCCGGCCTGGCCGAGC
>DASRBU010000443.1:0-2749 GCA_035653475.1 Candidatus Dormiibacterota bacterium
ACCATGGGGAGGTCGTATCGCCGGGCGCCCAGGTAGAGGCCCCACAGGTGTCCCCCGTTCAGGGTGAAGATCGGCCCCGTCCGCGCCCGCCGCATGGCCAGGGCCAGCAGCTCCCCGGTGGGGATCACCTCGGTCACGCGACCGACCTCAGGCTGGCGCTCGCCATGGCTGCAAGCGTAGCCCGCCGGCGGCCCCGTCGTCGGTCCTCCACCCGTCGCCCCGGTCAGCGCTCGCGCTCCAGCTCGGCCAGCCGGCGGTCCCGGCGGCGCTCGGCGGCCCGGCGCTCCAGCTCCCCGGCCGGCTCCAGGTCGACGAATCGGGCGTAGGCGGCCAGGCGCGGGTGCACACGCCGGACCTCGCGGAACATCTCCTGCGCCAGCCGACGGTAGTCCGGGTGCCCCTGGACCCCGGTCCGCAGCTCGCAGAGGTGGTACACCTCGCGCAGGTTGAGCCGCACGTACCACCGGACGCGGTGGGCCAGGGGCACGACGTACTGGGCCAGCACCGGCCCCAGCGCCGTGGCCAGCTCGCGCTGGGCGGCGGCGGCCCCCTCCACCGCCGCCCGGAAGCGGGCGTCCAGCCCGTAGCGGCCCAGGTCGGGCGGCAGGTCGTAGCCGAGGTCGACGCCGAGCAGCTGCCGGTCCTGGGTGAGCATGCGGTGGCGTTGGAGGTCCCGGTAGGCGCCGAAGTTGGCCACCAGCTCGAACGTGTAGGACACGTGTTCCAGCGCGCGCGGGGCACGGTGGCGACGGTTGGCCCGGCCCGCCATCAGCGCGGCCAGGACCCGGTCGAGGTCGACCTCCGCCCCGCCGAGCTGCTCCAGGGGCCGGTCGGAGTGGGGGAAGAGGGCCGCCGCCAGCACCTTGCGCTCGGCGTCGGGCTCGTGGTCGACGAGGCGGACCGGGGCCGGGGACGGCGCCTCGGCCGGCCCCCGGGGGGCGAGCTCGGCCACCCGGCTCCGGGCCTCCTCCAGGTAGGCGACCGTCGGCCGCCCGTGGCGCTCGTCCAGCGCCCGTCGCACGAAGGCCGGGATCACCTGGCTCAGCTCGGTGTGCATCTCCCCGGCCAGGACCCGACACTCCGGCAGCTCCGAGGCGGCGAGCTTGGTGAGCAGGTACTCGAAGGCGCGGCCGTTGCCGTAGAGGCCGAGGTTGGTCAGGGCGCCGGCGGGCAGGAGCCCGCGCAGCAGGTCCAGGGCCCGGGCCCGGGTGGCGGAGCGCCAGGCCCGCTCCGTCTCCCCCGCCTCCGGCGGATGCTCGGCGCGCACCCGCTCCAGCAGCGGCGGCAGGAGCTCGGCGTAGGCGGTGAAGAGCTCGTCGGCGGCCCGCTCGTAGGCGGGATGGGCCAGCTCCGGGCCGCGGTAGTAGGGGAAGCGCCCGTCCCGCCCCCGCCGGTCGAAGCGGACGTAGCGGGTGGACTTCTCCAGCGGCGAGATGCCGATCCGGGAGTCCTCCAGCGCCTTGGCGGCCAGGATCGAGACCTGCTCCACGGCCAGGTGGGCGCCGGCCAGCTCGGCCACGGAGTCGTCGCCGTACTCCACCAGCACCCGGCGGTAGAACTCCTCGGCCCGCTCGCGGCCGACCCCCGCCTCGCCCCCGGCCGGCCCCGACCCCGATCCCGGCGCCTCGGGCCCCAGGAACTCGTCCAGGAGCACGCGGCGCAGGCTCTTCTCGGTCCGCGAGTAGCGGCTGAAGAGCGCCCCCCTCACCACCTCCGGGAGATCGCGGAGGGCGAAGACGCGCCGATCGACGTTCGTGCAGTGGCGGCCCAGCAGCTCCAGCTCCGCCGCCGTGAACTCGGGAGGGGATCCGGTCGGGTGGGCCTGCACCAGCCGATTGTAGATCCCCCGAGCGAAGCCGGGGCTCCGAGATGTGGGGGAATAGAGGCGAGATGAACACACCATGTTGTGGACAACCTGTGCACGACGTGGACGGACCGGGCCGGCCGGGAAGGGGCCGCGCCCGGCCCGCGTCCCCACGCCCTCCCCGGTCTCCCGCCACCCCGGCGCTCGGAGGCCGTCGCCGCCATCTGATATAGTCGTCGCAGTCCGTCGCTCCCTCGGGACGCGACGGTGCCCGGGGAGAGAAAGCGACCGTTCGGGTCGCGTTGAGAGGAGGGGTGCCGAATGCGGCGGCTTCGCGCGTTGGTCCTCGCGGCGCTGGCCGGTCTCGTCCTCGCCGCCTGCGGGGGCACGTCCGCGCAACCGAGCGGGAGCAGCGGGCCCCCGATCGCGCTCGGCGGCTCCATCTCGGAGACCGGCAACCTCTCGGCCGACGCCACCTACGAGCTGCAGGGCATCCAGCTCGCGGTCCAGCAGATCAACAGCAAAGGCGGCGTGCTCGGCCGCAAGCTGACCTTCAAGTACTACGACGACAAGAGCGACGCCGGCACGGCGGTGCGGCTCTACCAGCGGCTGATCACCCAAGACAAGGTCGATTTCTTGCTCGGCCCCTACTCGAGCGGGGTCACGCAGGCGATGGCGTCGATCCCCAACAAGTACCAGGTCGTCTCGGTCGACGCCGGCGCCTCGCTCCCCACCATCTTCCAGTCACCCAACAAGTACAACTTCTCGGACGTCGCCAGCTCGGAGACCTACATCGACCAGGTCCTGCCGATCGCCAAGCAGCACGGGCTCAACAAGGTGGCGCTGCTGATCTTCAACTCCGCCTTCTCGCTGGCCTGCGGCGCCGCCCGCAAGCAGCAGGCCCAGCAGCTGGGGATGGACATCGTCTACGAGAACACCTACAGC
>DASRBU010000444.1:0-3420 GCA_035653475.1 Candidatus Dormiibacterota bacterium
CGGTGATGGTGAAGCCGGCCTGGCGCAGGGCCTCGACCAGGGTGGACCAGCCCAGGGTGGTCTTGTGGGCGTAGATGCAGACCAGGGGGCCACCGGGCTTGAGGACCCGGTGGGCCTCGGCGAAGCTCTGCGCCATCGACAGCTCGTAGAAGCGTCGAGCAGCTACCTTGTCGCCACGATGGCGATGGGGAACGGAGACGATTTCCTTCCGCTTCGGGGTCAGCTCGCCGCCCAGGTCCTCGGGGTGGAGAGGGCCGATGGAGCGCTTCAGCCAGACGTAGAAGAAGTCGGAGATATCGGCGTAGCTGATGTTGTCGTAGTAAGGGGGGTCGGTGACGACGGCGTCCTGCGATGAGTCCTCGAGGGGCAGGGCGTCGGCGGAGGCGCGCAGCACGGTCGTCACCCCTTGGGGAGTGCGCTCCACGATCTCGGCGCAGTTGTCGACGTACTCCGCCACGTCACCCCCCGCCCCTGCAAACGGGTTGGCCTCGGCGAAGTCCCAGACCATGGGCAGGGCCTGCCGAGCGAACGTGTTGTTGATCCCCTCGTGGGAGTTATGCCAATGCGTCAGCGTCGAGTTCATATCGGCGATGCGGTCCAGGCACAGGCCCAGGTAGGTGGCGACCGCTTCTGCGCGGTCGGCCGGCACCCCCGCGGCCAGCATCTCGGCGTGCGTCTCGCGCACGCCCTGGGCCAGCGTGCAGAGCGTGAGCAGCTGGCGCGGGGTGAAGAGATCGCGGAAGCGCATCAGACCGTAGAGCGGCACCCGGATACCACTGCTGTTGCCCTCGGTGATCGGTTCCTCGGGTGGCTGGACCTCCAGCAGGGCCAGGCGGCGCCGGCACTCCTCGTCGTCGGGCAGCGAGTAGCTGCCGGCGGCCAGGTAGTCACGTCCACGTCCCGAGGGCTTGAGTACCACCGCCGCCAGGGGAGCGATGCCCATGCGGCCGGCGATCCCTTCGGCCTTGACGTAATCGCCGGAGACCATGGTGCCGCAGATCAAGCAGCTCGCCTCCCCGCGCTTCGACCAGGCCGCCGGGTCGAAGCCGAGACCATCTGGGGAGTCGGCCTCGACCACCTCCCAGCCGACCTCGAGCCGGCCGCGGTCGATGAGTGGGCGGAGCGCGATGCAGCGGCCCTTTGTCCTCGCCAGCCAGGTCTGGCGGACCAGCGGCACCCGGTGCTCGGGCAGGGCCGGGTTGGGGCAGCGGACGGTCCGGGTCCACAGGTAGGCCAGCGGCCGTCGCTCCTTGGCCTGGCGGTCGAAGAGCCCCTGCTGCCCGGGGCCGGCCTCGATGGGCGGGTAGAGATCGGCGAGCCGCTCCCAGGCTCGCTCCACCCAGCGATGACCCCACCGGCGCACGTCGTCGGCCAGGCCCGGGAAGCGCTGTGGGTACTCGAGCATGCAGCGCTCGATCAGGTGGGCCACCGGGTTCAGCTCGATGGCCGTCGCCTCGCAGCCCAGGCGGGCTGCCTCCAGCGGGATGGCCCCGCCACCGGCGAACAGGTCCAGCACCCTGGGTGGTCGCCCACCGTTGGCGGCCAGGATCTCCGAGCGGGCCCGTCGCAGCGCGGCCTCCGGCACCTGGAAGCGGCAGAACTGGCCGAAGAATCCGGCGTCGGCCTCGGGGTCGCGCCCGTCGGCGGGCACCAGGGCGGCGTAGACGGCGGCCCGGGCCGCGGCCAGGGGCCGCCTGGCCCACCACAGGTGCAGCGTTGCCGGATGGCCAGCGCCCCGCCCGATCTTTTCCCGCTGCGCCACCTGGTTGATGGTCGCGATGGGTAGGTAGTCCTCGATCAGCCGTCGGCCGTGCTCGCTCTCCGCCATCTCCCTCACCGTGTCGCCGACTCCTCGATGCTGGCCCCGGGCACCCGGTAGCCGGTCACCTCCGCGATCTCCCGCACACCGCGCAGCCGGCCCCAGGGGTCCTGGACCGTGACCAGGCGCGGCGACGGCCCCAGCGCTCCGTAGACCACGTAGAGCCAGTAGCCGTCGCGGAAGCGCTGGGCCGCGTACCACTCGGTCCGGTAGAGCCCCACGTCCCCAGCCGCAGCCGAGCGCCCCTTGACCTCGATCCGGCGCACCCGCTCCCCTTCCGGGGTGCGCTCCACCGAGCGGATGTCGAAGCCTGAGCCGTCGTGCCGGGCCGAGACGTCCTCCGGCTCCCGGCCCTGCTCGCGCTCGAAGCTCATGACCAGGGCCATGGCCGCCCGCTCCACCTCCGGGTCCTGGCGCAGGGCCCCCACCTCGGGATGGTCCGGCCGCTGCGGCGGGTGGACCACCGCGCACCCCAGGTAGGCCACCGAGCCCGGCCGCACCACCCCCAGGCGGCGGAAGGCCTCGAGCTTGGCCTGCCCACGGCGGTCCAGCTCCTCGATCCGCCGCAGCATCTCGTCGCGCTGCAGCCGGTACTGGTCCTCGCCCCGGTAGACCCGCTCGTCGTACTCCGTCCAGCGCTCCTCCAGGTGCCGCCGCTGGGCCCCCATCGCCTCCTCCAGGTAGGCCGAGCGCACCTCCGCCTGGCGCAGCCGCTCCTCCCGCTCCCGGGCCGTGGCCCGGCTCTGGATCTCGGCCCGCACCCAGTTGGTGATGGCGCGCACCCGCTGGTCGTCAGGCGGCTCGGCCGCCCGACCCGGGGCCGGGGTCAGGTCGTGGAGCACGTCGTTGGGCGCCCGGCGCAGGCGGCCCTCTGCCTCCTCGATCACCGCCACCAGCTCGCCGAAGGCCGGCTGGCCGCCCCCGGCCTCGTCCTCGGCCAGCACCTCGTAGGTCAGGAAGTGGACGCGGTAGCCCTCGCCGGTGTTGGGGTCCACGAAGGGCGCCGTGGACTCCGGCACCCCGGCTGCCTGGAGCTGCCGCTGCAGTCGCTCGCTCACCGCGGCGAAGAGGGGATGGCCGGGGGAGAGCAGGACCGCGTCCTCGTGCTCGGCCCGTTCCCGGTCCTCCTTGCGGAAGGTCAGCTTGCGGTACTCGACCTGAGGCCGCCCCAGCCGCTGCACCGCCTCCAGGTCGTCGGCGCGCAGCGCCGCCGGCACGTGCTCGACCCGGTACAACCCGTCGGCCCGCGGCTCCACCCGCAGCCGCACCTGCTCGGCCGCGTCACGGAAGAACGACTCCACGTACTCCGGCATCAGCCGCCGCTCCTCCGACTCCCAGTCGTGGCGGCGCACCCAGCTCAGATCGACGCTGCGGGTGGCCTGGGCGATCCCCACCGCCTCCTCGTAGTGCCTCAGCTCCTCGACCGAGAGCGCGTCGATCCGCTCCAGCGAGGCCTGGCGCCGCTTGGGGTTGGCCAGCGTCTCCTTGACCAGGCGCTCGAAGTCCAGCCCGTTGCTGGCCAGCATCTCCCCGATCACGTCGTAGACCCGGCCCTGGAGGGCGGAGCGCATCTCCTCCAGCTTCCGGGTCAGCCGCTCCAG
>DASRBU010000445.1:0-9831 GCA_035653475.1 Candidatus Dormiibacterota bacterium
GCTCAGGTCCTCAACCGTTACAGTCCCGGCCGTCGGGCCCCAGCCCCCGGCCGGGACTGTGACACCTCAGGTTGTAGGCGCCCCGGTGGCCCCTACCATCGGCGCTCTTGGCCCGGCGGTCCATCTACGTGCCCAACTGGCTGCACCGCAAGCTCGTGACGGTGCTCCCGGCCGACGAGACCGTCTCCGGTGTCGCCTGCGAGGCGCTCCAGGCCCGGGTTCGCCGGGAAGATAGGAGGGGGGCTGATTCGTGGCCGAACAGAACCGACCTACACGGGCCTGAACCTCGCCCATGAAGCTCCGCCGCGAGCCCCGCCGCCCGGTCCCCCAGGGCTACTACCGGCCGCTGCCCGCCGGCGAGGTGATGGTCCGTGTGTGCCTGGCCTGCGGGGCCCTGGTGGTCGATCTCGACCGCCACGACCGCTGGCACTTCGACCAGGTGACCGGCCGCCCAAAGTGACCTACCCTGACGCCCACGGCGCGCACCACGACTGTCTACCTGGGGGAGTACTGGCACCGCCGGTACCGGGAGGAGCTGCCCGAGGACGTCACCCTCGGGGGGTTGCTCAAGGTCGCCCTGGAGGCCCGCCTCGAGCACCCCGAGGAGTGGGCCCGGCTGGAGGCCGCCGTCCGTGACCGCCAATCGGCCCGTTGACGGCCCCGCGAGCAGCCTCGGCCTGATCCAGACCTGGGGCGCCGGAATACTGAGCGCCGCCCTCCACTCCACCGGCGTCGGCATCGAGGCCGTGGGCATCGAGCTTCGAGGCGCCTTCCCCCGGGTCATCGTCCGCATCGGCGAGGACCACTTCGCCCTGGCCGTCGAGTTCTTGGGGCCACGCCCCACGTAATGACCACGTCGCTACCGGGTAACCATCCTTGCTGACCAGCGCCTCCGTATCGGACCCTGACCCGGTGCCCGAGGCCCGCGAGGTCCCCTGTCCCACCTGCGGCACCCCCCGAACGACCCGGCTGGCCGGCCGCCAGGTGCTGGCCTGTCCGTCCTGCGGGGGGCACTTCTCCGCCCGTGGGGAGCTGGTCCGGCCCGGCCGTATGAAGGCTCCGGAGCCCCAGGAGCCCTCCCAGGAGCCCCGGAGGGCCCGGGTGGTGGCCAAGGCCCGCCGGGCCACCAAGGCCGCCGCCACGGTCCCTGTCGACCGCCCCGACCCCCGCCGCCGGGCCCAGCTCGCCGGGGCCCGCGGTGGGGTCGCCTACTACCGCACCAGGGTCCGCCGTGATTGACGAGCTGGACCTCTCCGTCGGCGACCCGGAGGCCCCCCGCGTCGACATCGCCGGCCTCGAGCCGCCCCCCGAGGACCCCCTCGAGGCCCTGGGCGACGTCGCCACCGGCGCCACCAGCCTCATCGACCCCGAGGCCACAGCCCGATCCGGGCTGCAGCTGGTGGCCGAGGCCGCCCGCATGTTCCTGGGTGAGCCCGACCACCCCGAGCTGTGGCGCTTCGAGGACGAGCTGGACCAGATCGCCCCCGCCCTGGCCCGCTGGGCCGGCCGCAACGCCACCTTGGCCGGGGTCCTCAACCGCTCCGACGAGGCCGTGGTCGTGATGGGCCTGGGCCGCTACACCCTCCGCAACCTCAACAACAAGCGGGAGATCCGTCGTGAACGAGACACCGAGCAGCGCCCCCCCAACATCCTCCGATCCCTCCCCGCCGGAGCCGACCTCGACGCCCGCGCTCGCCACCCCAGCGGGCCCCCCGGAGGTGATGGGCCCCCGACAGGCGGCCATGACGAGCCTGCTCAAGACAGCGACGGCGCTGGTGGGCTCGGACCCGACCCTTGGGCTGATTTCGGAGGCCCTCCGCCCGGTCCTGGAGGGCTGGGTTAGTGCCGTCGGCGCCCAGCTCGACGCCCTCCCCCCCGAGGCCGTCGAAGCGATCGCCGACGGGCTCCTCGGAGGGGTCGCCGCCGTCCTCGGCGCCATCCGCACCGACCCCCAGCGCCCGATCGTCATCTTCGGCGACGGCCGGGCCTTCCGCCTCCACGACCACGAGGTCACCGACTCGGGCTCCCTCCTCGCCGAGCTTGGGTATCCGCTACCAAGACCGGATCTTCTTGACCGGCATGACGACGGGCGGCAAATCGACGCTGGCCCGGCTGGTCTTCCTGTCGGCCGCTGAGCCTCGCTACATCATCGACCCCCAGGCCTCCGACATCACCGCCGTCCCCGGCGCCGTCACCTTCGCCGACCCCTACCGGATGCCCGAGGCCGGCACCGTGCGCTTCGTGCCCCCCGACCCCGCCGACTTGGACGCTTACAACGAGGTCTACCGCCGCATCCGCGACCGGGTGCTGCGCGCCGTCCACGACGGCCGCCTGGCCGACGCCCACGCCTACATCTGGAACGACGAGGCCGGTTGGTCCAAGCCCGCCGAGCGCCCGCCCCGGTGGGGCCGGGCCATCACCATCGCCGGCGCCAAGCTCATGATCGGAGAGATCAACATCCACGTCCGGGTCCGCGGCGTCGAGCGGTCCTGCGTCTCCCAGGCCCGCCACATCGGCATCTGGCCCCCCATCGGGCTCGAGGAGGACCTCAAGTACCTGGCCGGCACCGCCGGGCTCCCCCAGGCCGAGCTCGAGGAGCAGCTCGGCCGCTGCGAGCCCCACGGCTTCGTCTGGGTGACCCGCGACGCCGGGGTCAACCACTACCGGGTCTGCGAGCCCGTCGCGGCATGAACGGCGTCGAGGCCTCCGGCTCCCTCCCGCCCCGGCGCCTCCCGCCCGGCTCGTCCGGCGCCGTCATCCTCAACGGCAACCGCGCCGCCCGCCGGGCCATGGGCGCCCCCACCCTCGGCACCATCGCCGACCTCATGATCGCCCCCGCCGGGCCCTACTGCTTCCTGGGCGTCCGCGGCGGCCGGGGCCTGCGCCTCACCCTCGACCAGGCCCGCGAGGTCTCCGAGATCCTGGCCGCCATCGCCGAGGGGGCCCAGCCCTTCCACCCCGACCCCGAAGAGCTGGAGACGTGAGCGCCACCACCATCGCCCTGGTCGCCCTGGGCATGGTCGACGTCGCCGCCCTGTGCATCGGCCTCTCGATCCGCCGGAAGGTGGTCGGCATCATCACCTCGACCGGGGCCTCGATCGAGGAGGCCGTCAAGGCCGGCATCGCCGAGGCCGCCGCCCAGCTCGTCGGCGCCATCCGCGGGATGCTCGCCGCCGGCGCCTCGCCCGTCGCCACCGGGGCCAGCCTCGACCGCGAGGAGCTGCTGGCCCGGGCCGAGGGCCTGGTGGCCGAGCTGCGGGGCGAAAAGGTCCGCTAACCACCGGGTCGTTACCTGGTCAGCACCAGGTCGGCACCCTTGCCGGTCCCCCCGCTGCGGCGCGAAACCTTCCCCCCATGAGCCCCACGCACCGGGAGGTCCCACGTTGAAGGGCTACGGCAAGATCGCTCTCGTCGTCCTGGTGGTGCTGTTCCTGGTCAAGGTGGCGCTGCCGAAGATCCCCGGCCTCTCGGGCCTGGCGGCCTTCTTCTAGGCGGGCCCGGTGGCCCTCCACCATGAGCTGTCCTTCTGGGTGGGCGTCGGCCTGGTGGCCGTCGTCGCGGTCCTCCTGTTCAAGGTGATCGCCGCCCGCCTCCCGTTCGCCCCGATCCAGTCGCTCGCCGCGGCCCTGTAGAGGAGAGACCCGCCGTGCCCATCGGCTCTGGTGCCCAGACCCTCCAGCTGCTCCCCGACGTCCCCTACGTCATCGACCCGGCCACCTTCATGGCCCAGACCTCGGAGCAGGTCGACAAGGCCGGTCTCGGCTCCTACCCGGACCCGGGCGCGTCCAACGCCATCGCCGACTCCCTGCCCGACTCCGGCATCGTCTCGGCGCTGCGCATCAACTTCAAGGGCACCCTGACCGTGGTGGCCGGCGGCACCCAGCCGGTTCCCGGCTTCAACTGGCCCTACGGGCTGATCCGGGCCTTCACCCTGTCGGCCAATGGCATGGCCCACGATCTCTGGTCGGTCAATGGCAACGACCTCGACGCCCTGAGCTTCGTGCGCAACCCCAACCAGCAGAACAGCTCCGACATCTTCCCCGGCGCCGTCGGCGGGGGCGGCTCGGCCCTGGGGGCGGGCACCTACACCCTCGACCTGACCTGGGACATCCCCATCGCCATCGACGAGATCTACCTCGTCGCCGCCCTGTTCGCTCAGTCCTCCCAGACCACCATCCGCTGGAAGGTCACCCGCGAGTCCGAGGCCAACCTGATCGCCCCTGGGGGCACCGCGGCGGACTGGACCATCGCCGGTACCTGGAACGTGGTCGAGCACGCCTGGGAGATCCCGATCGACACCCATGGCAACCTCGTCCTGCCGGACATCCGCCGGCTGCACACCGTGGTCGCCGTCGACCAGCCCTTCACCAACACCGGCGACGTCGAGGCCCCGCTGCTGCGCACCGCCGGCCAGATGATGCGCCTGTTCTTGAGCGGGATCTCCGCCACCAACGTCCCCATGTCCGCCCTCGGTGGCACCGCCGCGGCCAACCGGATCGACGCCCTGCGCCTCCGCTACGGCCTCCACGCCCAGCCCCTCAACTTCGACCCGGCGACCGTGCTGGTGCACGAGAACGAGCAGTTCTATGGGGCCCCCGTCCCCTACGACCGCTACGTGCTCGACTTCGTCAAGCGCAACCCGGCCCGCGACATGGTGATGCTCCAGGGGATCACCAACCTCCGGGGGGTGGTCAACGTCGACCCGGCGGTGGCGCCCACCGCCGGCCAGGCCAACATCCACGCCGTTGAGGAGATCCTCATCTGATGAGCTGGGGCACGGCCGAGGCCGTCTACGGAGCCATTCCCGTCAACGCCCAGCCGGCGCCGACGCGCACCGGCGGGCCCAGCCCCACGCCCGAGCACGTCACCGGCTACAGCCCCACCTCGCCCCCCGGCGTGGTGTCGTCCCCAGCCCTGTGGATCGTCGTGCTGATCGCCGCGGCCATCGGGCTCATCAGCTTCTCGGTCAAGGTCGGCAAGTGATCGGCAAGGAGATCTCCGCCGTCGAGCAGCTGCTGGCGGTCCTCGCCGCCGAGGCCCGCACCGGCTGGCGCACCCCGACCTTCTGGGCCACCGTCGCCACCCTGGTCGCCGCGTGCGTGGGGGTGGCATGGCCCGGCTTCGCCGACCCGGTCAAGGCCGCCGTAGGGGCCGGGGGCGCCCTGGTGGTCGCCGTCTACACCGCCACCCGCCACCAGGTCACCAAGACCGCCCTCGCCCTGGTCCCTCCGCTGGAGCCGCCCTCGCCGCCTCCGCCCGTCGGCGGTGGGGGCGCCCCCGGGGCCCGGTGAGGCCCATGTGGCCGCCTGGGCTACCGACGCCTTCATCGCGCTGGGCAGCGTCTTCGTGGGCGGCGCGTTGAATGCTCTCACCTCTGTGCTGGGCGACGCCCGCAAGTACCGCCGGGCTGAGCGCGCCTCCCTCTTCACCCGAATCGAGGACCTCGAGCAGCGCCTTGCCCGTCGCGAGGAGAACATCGAGGACCTCGAGCAGCGTCTCTCCGTGCGGGAGGGGCTGCTCGGCGTCATGGCCGACGAGCCCCTGGCCGAGCTGCGGGGCCTCCTCCGGGCCCGCTTCCCCGAGCTGCGCGAACAGCTCGGGGGCGAGCCGACGCCCGAGCACGACCCCCGGCGCTGGAAGGACCGCCGCTGATGGACACCGTCGCCTTCGTGGTCCTGCTGTTCCTCGCCATCGTGATCTTCATCAACGTCGTGCGCGGCACCCTGGGCACCTGGCTCGGGGCCAAGCTCCTCAACCGGACGCCCTCGAGCTGATGGCCGAGCGCCCCTTCACCGGATCCCCCGCCGGCCTGCTGCTGATCCTGGCCGGCATCTGGCTCGGCGCCCAGACCCTCCTCGGCGGCCTGGTCGACCGCATCCTCGGCTCGAGTACTTCGTCGGGCTCCTCCAGCTCCGACGGCTCGAGCAGCTCGACCAACTCCTCGACCCCCGGCGTCGGGGCCACCGTGTCCAGCACCCTGGCCGGGGTCTCCTCCACCGGGGCCGCCACCGGCACCGGCCAGCCCCCGGCCGGCCTGACCACCGCGCCGTTCCACAACCAGGGCGGGAGCTGATGGCCGAGGACGCTCTCACCCGGGCCCGGCGCCTCAACGACGAGCGGGAGGCCCGCGCCGACCAGCGCGCCATCGGCGCCCACTTCCGCGGCGTCAAGGCCGCCCGTACCGAGGAGGACCAGGCCTATCGGGCCGGTCAGTCCGACGCCCGTCGCGCCGCCCCTCGAGCTGCTCGATCCCCCGGCCGGGCCGCCGCCCGCGCCCGGCGCAATTGGGTGGGCCCGGGCGTGGCCCGCGCCACCCGGCCGGTCAAGGCCGCCGGCGTCTCCGCCGTCCACCTGGTGGTGATCGCCCTCGGGCTGGTCCTTCTCTACCTGTTCCTGGTCCACGGATCCGCCGTCGCCTCCGTCGCCCAGGGGGCGCTGCGGCTGGTGACCGGCATCGTCTCGCCCACCACGCCGGCCGTGCCGGCCTAGATCGAAGAAGGGAGGACCCATGCTCCGAGGCTGGACCCGCTGGGTGATGGTGGCGCTGTCCCTCATCGCCCTCTACCTGCTCCTCGAGCACGCCGCCCAGGCCGCCCAGGTCATCAGCACCATCGGCGCCGGCACCATGGCCCTGTTCGGGACCCTGCAGGGCCGCAACGTCACCGCCTACGGCGAGACCATCGGGGCCTCCACCTGATGGGCCGGCAGCCCTTCATCCCCGGCGCCGGGGCCGAGCAGCTCCAGCAGGCCGCCGCCCGGGCGGCCGCCATGCCGATGCTGACCGACGGGGCCCGCTATTCGACCCTTCGCCAGGACCCCCGGGCCCGCATCATCACCTGGGACCTGCGCAACCCTCAGATCGTCGGCTCGCCCGCGCTGGTGTCCGAGACCGACCTCGTCGCCGGCTCCCAGGAGGCCGCCCAACTCCCCGGTCGCTGGCCCTTCCCCACCACCGCCGTCTGGGACCCGAGCCAGCCCCTGCCGTGAACAAGACCGAGCGCAACGTCCTGCTGATCGGCGGAGCCGCCGTCGTGGGCCTGGTGATCTTCGCCAAGCTCCGCTCGGGCGGCTCCGCCAGCTCCACCGCGCTCACCACCCCCGCCCAGCCGCCCAGCCCCACCGCCGCGTCGGACCAGGCCGTCGGGATCGGCGACCTCTCCAGCTTCGAGCAGGCCATGGCCGCCGAGGTCGCCTCCGCCACCAACTCGATCCTCTCCGCCCTGCCCCTCTCCTCCGGCCAGGGCACCGAGACCCCGACCACCGGCACCACCGGCCCGACGGCCCTGTCTACGCCGCCCCCGACCGCGCCGGCCAACGCCCCCGTCGCCGCCAAGGCCGCCCCGCTCCCCTACGTCAACGCCAAGCCCGGATCGCCCCTCCCCGTCCTCCAGCCGGCGCCCGACGCCCCCGGCTCGCCCATCGAGACCGCGCCCGGCGGCTATTCGGTCATCGGCGCCCCGGCGGCCGCCGCCATCGCCGCTGGTGACTACACCGGCCCCCAGATCGCCGTCGGCGGTGGGACCTACACCGCCATCGTCAACGGACAGCCGACCCAGATCCCGCTCCCCGTCACCACCTACGGAGCAGCTCCCGCCGCATGAGCGCCGGCACCCTCTCCCCCGCCCAGCAGAGCTACGTCGACGTCCTCGCCGGCGCCACCGGCCTCGATCCCGACGTGGTCACCGCCTGGGTCGGCTCCGAGTCCGGCTGGGGAATCACCAAGCCGTCGAACAACTACCTGAACATCGGGCCCGGCTACAACTACCCCGACCCGGCCCAGGGCGCCGAGGCCGCCGCCCGGCTCCTCAACACCTCGGGCTACTACAGCAGCATCCGGGCCGCTGTCCCCCAGGGTGCGGCCGCCCAGGTCGCCGCCATCACCGCCTCGCCCTGGGACGCCGGCCACTACGGGGCCGGCCCGGGCAACCCCGGCAACCTGGCCGCCACCTACGCCTCGGTCACCGGCAAGGGCGGCATCCTCAACGACGTCCTGGGGTTCCTCAAGAACATCGGCGGCTCCGGGCTGGCCGGACCCATCGGCATGGCCGCCGCCGACGCCCCGACCGTTGCCGGGGCGGCCGGGGCCGTGGTGAACGCTGCCAAGTCCACTTTCGACTTCTTCTCCGGGGGGTGGGAGAAGGTGGCCCTGCGCCTGCTGTTCGTGGCCGCCTCGCTCGGCCTGGTCCTCCTCGGACTCACCCGCCTATTCCCCGGCGTCACCCGCTCCATCGTCCAGACCGTCAGCGCCGCCGGCCGAGCCGCGGCCGCCTGAAAGGAAAAACCACCATGGCCGCCAACTGGATCGACACCCTCCGGGCCCGCCGGGACGCCGCCGAGGCCGCCGGCGTCGGCTCCGACACGCCCGGCACCTTCACCCCGGCCGCCCCCGACCCCGGCTACGGCGAGGAGGACCGCCCCGCGCTGCGCGAGGCACCCGCTCCCGCAGACGAGGCCCGCCGGCCGGAGTGGGACCCGACCACCCGCACCTGGAGGGAACCCCGCTAAGTGCCCATCGGCGGCTCGACCACCCCGGTCCAGTCCTCCGCCCCCGTCCAAGGCGGGGCCGGCAACCTGGCGCGCCCGGGCCCGGCCGCGCTGATCGAGGTCCCGATCGACTTTCGCACGGAGCCCTATGAGTCGGCGCCGGCAGCCAACGGCGTGGCCACCATCGCCCTGCCGGCGCCGGCCAAGGGCTACGCCTACCGGGTGGAGCGCATCAACGTGCACACCAACTCCGGGGGCGCCACCACCTGCGCCGTCATGCTCGGCGACCCTTCGGACCCCACCAGCCGCATCGACTACACCCCCGACGGCAACGACGACGTCGCCGACGAGTTCTCCCCCATCCTGGTCCCCGGTTCGGTGACCCTCTCCCTGGTCTGGTCGGGCATGACCAACGGGGCCCTCGCCTACGCCCGCATCCAGTACCGGGTGGTGCAGCTGGTGGCGGTCAATCTGGCCGAGTTCCTGGGGGCGGGCCTTGGGCTTTAGGGGCGGTAGCGTCAGCGCCGCCCTCGAGGCCGACTTCGGGCCCCCCTCCGGCATCGTCGCCGTCGGCGAGGCCGAGGCCGAGGGCGTCTCGGTCCAGGCCACCCGCGCCGACCACGTCCACGCCACCCCGGCCGCCGCCGGCGCCACCACCGCCTCCGCCGTCACCGACACCAGCAACGACGGGGTCGACGGGCCCCCCGCCCGCGCCGACCACCGCCACGGCCGGGAGGGCTGGTCGGTCACCGTCACCGGGCCGGACTCCTGGGGCGCCACCGCCTCGGTCGGCTCGAGTTCGCACCCTGCCCGCGCCGACCACGACCACGGCCTGCCGGCCAACCCCGCCCCCTCCCCGGCCACCACCGTCACCGGGCCCGACGCCTACGGGACCGCCGCCGCCGTCGGCACCAGCTCCAACTACGCCCGGGCCGACCACGACCACGGCCTGCCCGCCGCCTCGGTCAACTTCGCCACCACCGTCACCGGCCCCGACGCCCTCGGGGCGGCCGCTGTCGTCGGCACCTCGACCAGCGCCGCCCGGGCCGACCACGACCACGGCGCCCCCGCCGCCGCCACCACCGTCACCGGGCCCGACGCCCTGGGCGCCTCCCCCCACGTCGGCACCTCGACCACGCCAGCCCGAGCCGACCACGACCACGGCCTGCCCGCCGGCGCCTATGGGATCAGCGGCGGCTTCGCCGTCTCGCTGTCCACCATCACCAGCTACATCACCTCCAACGTCACCCTCACCGCCGCCACCGCCACCGCCCTGACCAGCTTTAGCCTCGCCGCCGGGACCTGGATCGCCCTGGCGTCGATGGTGGCCGCCGACACCAGCTCGAC
>DASRBU010000446.1:0-2999 GCA_035653475.1 Candidatus Dormiibacterota bacterium
GGTGTCGACGGCGTCGGCGTCGAGCACCAGGGTGGGGATGCCGGCCGCCTCCAGCGCCCGCTGGGTGAACTTCACCGCCGAGCCCAGGTTGACGATCACGGCCCCGTGGCAGCGGTGTCGCCGGCAGTCGGCCACCGTCCACTCCGGCAACCAGGGGGCCACGTGCAGGGTCTCGTTGAAGCTGGCGTAGCGCCCGGCCAGCGCGCGCAGCGGGTCGCGCAGGCCGTACCTCAGGTATCCGTCGGAGGCGATGGAGAGGTACATCGAGCGCACGAAGACCGCCCCGTGGCTCTCCTCGAAGGCACGGTAGAAGTCGGTGTTCTGCCAGAGACCGACGCCCACCCAACCGAGGCGGATGCGCTCGTTGGGGACCGCGGCCACACCCGCCTCGGCGCGCTCCCGCACCTCGTCCCGGAAGCGACGGGCGTGCTCCAGGGCCCAGTCGCTGCCCCGGTGCCACTGGGCGGTCATGACGTTGGTGAGCTGCTCGGACAGACGCACCGGAAGCCTCGGTGCCTCGCAGATGATCCGTCGCACCTCGTCGAAGCACTCCTCCTGCTCCTGCACCCGCTCCAGCAGCGCCCGCAGGCACCCCTCGTCGAAGCTTCGCCCGGTGATCCGCTCGCACTCGGCCACCAGCTCCCGGAAGCACCCCGCCACGCGATCGATGCGGTGGGTCTCGAAGACGTCCTCCCAGTTGCGGCGGGCCACCTCCCACCAGCGCGGGTAGAGGACGGTGGAGCCGGGCACCTCGATGGGCACGAAGGGCGCCCCGCAGGCCTCCGCCATCAGCGACCACAGCCGCTCCGTCCCCTGGTCGACCAGCCGTGCGCACAGCAGCGCCGGCCGGGGCAGCCCGCCCCAAGGTGCCTCGGGGTTGCCCTGGTCGAGCAGCGCCGCCAGCGCCATGGCGCCGTAGTGGGGCAAACCGTCGTGGAAGCCCCGCGCCTCGAGCCGGTCCAGGTAGTACCCCGAGGCCCGCTTCGCCGCCACCAGCGACGACCACCACTCGTTGGTCACGTACGGCATCTCGAACGCGTCCAGGATCTCGTGGGGGGTGGTGGCGCTGGTCAGCGCGTAGGGCACGCCCTCCTCGAACACCCGCCGCCGGAGGTCCTGGAACCACGCCCGCTGGTAGCGCTGGGCGAGTCGCGTCGACTCCAGCTGGACGCGATCGACGTCGGCGGGTCGGTCGGCCACGATCTCGAACCTCCTCAGCCCTTGATGGCCCCGTTCAGCACACCCCTGGTGAAGGAGCGCTGGAGGAACGGATAGACGAGCACGATGGACAGCAACGCGATCACGACCACCGCCATCTGGATCGACTCCGGAGGCGGCGGGGCCTGGCCGGTCGGTCCAGGCCGGCCCAGCGGGACGTCGGGACGAAGGTCGCCCCGCCGACGGGTGCGGACGCCATCCATCGCCGGTGTGCCGGCCCCCGCCCGGTGAGCTCGCCCCTTCGGCCGATGTCCCCCCTCACCCGGGCGTCCCTTCCCTGACCGCCGCCACCGTCTCCTCGACGTGACGGCGCGCCAGCGGCTCCAGCTCGGCGTCGAGCGCGGCGAAGAGGCGATGGGCGTCGGCCCGCGGCCAGGGCCGGGGGAGGAAGCGCGCGGGCAGGTCGGGGTCGTCGGCGGCGAAACGCCGCCACCAGTAGTGGGCGGCGGTGCGGACGAGGAGGGCCTCGGCCGGGGAGAGGGAACCCCCGCGCGCGGCCCGGAGGTGCGGCTCGAAGTGGGCGAGGAAGTCGCGGTAGCGGGTCGCCAGCGCGGGCAGGTCCCAGGCCCGGCCGGGATCGGCACCGGCGGTGATCCGGGCCCGGAACACGGTGGCCTTGTCCACGCCGACTTCGTGCAGGACCCGTGCCACCTCTCCGTCGTCGGCGTGCGGCGAGATCCACAGCCCATCGAAGAGGGGGCCGAAGCCGAGGGCACGAAGGTGCGATCGCAGCGCCGGCCGCTTGTCCCGCTCCGCCTCAGAGACGTGGAAGGCGACCAGCCTCCACTCCCCGTCCCAGGCCCGTGGCTCGGGACCGAAGGCCATCAGCTGGGCGTGCACGAGCCGGATCCGTTCCGCCCCGTAGGCCGTCTGGCGGTAGTAGGTGTGGCGGCCGATCGTGGTCCGCTCCACCCGCCCGGCCCGGGCCAGCCGGCTCAGCGCGGTGCGGCTGCCGCTGACCGTGATCCCGAAGTCCCCCAGGAGGGCGACCAGCGCCGCCGAGGGGATGGGTTCCTGCCGCTCCGACCAGTAGTTCGCGAACAGGTCGCCGACCAGGAACTGGGGCTGGGGACGGAAGTGGCCGAGCACCGGCGGGGGCATGCTCAGGCCCCCTCCAGACGGGTCGGGAGCGAGGCCGGGCCGTACTCCGGCCAGCGACTCCAGGCCACCGGTCCGGCCAGCTCGAAGACCGAGGTGCGGCGCAGCAGCTCCTCGAGCGCGATCCGGATCTCCAGGCGGGCCAACGGCGCCCCCGGGCACTTGTGGATGCCGTGGCCGAAGGCCAGGTGCTCTCGCGGGCGGTCGAGGACGAACCGGTCGGGGTCGGGGAAGGCCGCCTCGTCCCGATTGCCCGAGGCGTACACCAGCGCGACCACGTCGCCGGCCTGGATCCGCCGACCCCGGATCTCGACCTCGCGGGTGGCGGTGCGGGCGAAGCCCAGGTTGGGCGAGTACAGCCGCAGCAGCTCCTCGACCGCGGCCGGGATCAGATCCGGGCGCGCCCGGAGCAACTCCTGGTGGTCGCGCCACTCGGCCAGGTGCCGGATGGCGCTCGCCAGGGCCAGGGTGACGCCGATGGTGCCGGCCGCGATCACCTGGCGGATGCTCTCGATCGTCACCAGGTCGCCGTCCTCGTCGCGCTGGGCCCGGAGCAGGCCCGTGGTCAGGTCACGTTCGGGATCGGCGGGCCGGCCCCGACGCTCGGCCACCAGGCGACGGACGAACCCGGTCATCTCGGCGGTGGTGCGCCCGACCTCCTCGACGCTGCCCTCCTCCAGGGC
>DASRBU010000447.1:0-19247 GCA_035653475.1 Candidatus Dormiibacterota bacterium
CGCAGCCCCTCGGCCAGCGCCATGGCCGAGCGCGCCTCGGGGCCGACGCTGCCGTCCATGCGCCGGGGCAGGCCCACCACCACCCGCTCCACCCCGAGATCGCGGGCCAGCGCCGCCAGACGCGCCGCCAGGGTGGCGCCGGGCCGGGCGGGGACCGTGGTCAGGGGTTGGGCGATGGTGCCGGTCGGGTCGCTGATCGCGACCCCGACCCGGCGGCTGCCCGGATCCACGGCCATGACCCGCACCTCAGATCCCGGCCCCGGACTCTGGGGCGTGGACGAGGCACGGGCCAGGGGTGCCGCGCCCGGACCCTCCTCCCGGCCCGGGGGTCCGGGCGGGCAGGTCGAGCCTCACCCAAGCCCTCCGGCGACGCCGGCCCCGACCGGACCGCGCCCGGGGCCGGGCCGACCTCGTCCTGTGGCGCAACCTGGCCTCCCCCCATCCCACGCCGGGCGCCCTGCCGCCCGAGGGCGGGCACACCGGCCGCTGACCCCAAGGGAGAGGGTGCACCGGGACGCGCCGATCGGGATCGGGCCACGCCTCCTCGCCCACCGGCGCCGCAACCTCCAGGGCAGGGGCACCGAGGCCGTCGTCATCCAGCCGGAGACCCCGGGCGCCGGCCCGGGGCCGGTGGCGTCGCGGGAAGCTGCCGGCGCTCCCGGACGGCTCATGACGCCTGGACACCCTGCCCGATCAGCTCCTCGTACTTCACGTCGATGCGGGAGCTGAGCAGGGGCAGCACCGGCAGCGGGAACGGGTACTGGCGGATGTCCACGGAGCGGACGTGAAGGGTGCCGAGGAGCTGCTGCCGGGCCGCGGACACCGGTTTGCCCGCCACCTCCCCCGCCACCGCGGCCTGGTTCAGCCGGGGGGCCACGAAGCCGCTGGCGGTGCCCGTGAAGTCCAGATGGCCCCCGCTGGAGGCGGTGACCGTGTACTGGGTGCGCACGGCGTCGCTGGTGAGCTGCTCGCTTCCGGGCACCTGCTGCGCAAGCCGGGCGACGAAGGCCCGCTGCACCTCCTGGGGCGAGTAGAAGTCGCCCTCGACCTTGAGGGTCATGGTGGCGGTGAAGGTCGGCACCGCGTCGTTGAGGCCGTGGTCGGTGGTGAACTGGACCACGGTGAAGATCGGCGGGCTGACGAACCGCTCGCCTTGGTGGGCCTGCTGGTCGAGCTGGTTGAGCAGGTCCTGCTCCAGCTGCTGACGCAAGAGCGAACGCGCCGTGTCCAGGTCGTACTGCTGGATGACGGTCGTCTTCTGCTCGTCGACGCCGCCGCTGGTGGCTGAGGCGTTGCTGCCGCGGAGGCACGAGAAGCGGTTGTCTTCGATCTGGGTGATCTGGCCAGGGCCCACGTTCCCGCGCTGGCCGGGTTGGGTGGCGACCACGGGCACGGTGGCGGTGGAGCCGGAGTCGACGGTGACGTCCCCCACCTGGGCGAACTCGATCCCGCCGTCGGTGCGCAGGCGTTCTCCGGCGGGGATGTCGAGGGGGAAGGGGCACGCGTTCTCGTAGGTGAACTGTCCCTGGGCCAGCGCGCCTCTGGTCACCTGCTGGCCGGTGGCCTGGGCGCTGGTGGACCGGGTCTTGTCCAGGGTCACCACCCGGACCGCGATCGGCCCCGACCCCGGCTGGGCACGGATCTCCACGTTGCTGGAGATGGGCCTGGCGTCGGCCACCAGCACCACGTCCGCGGAGGGCATGAGGAAGACGATGCCCAGGATCCCCAGCAGCAACAGCAGCGCCGAGCCGGCGTAGAGCGCGTACGGGGGAAGGCGGAGCGGAGCCGTCACCGGGAGGGGAACGCGCTGGGGGGCGGCGATGCGGATCCGAGGTCCCGACGGCGCCGGTGCCGGCCCTCCGCGTCCCGCGAGCCGCCCCAGCACGTCCGCCAGCCGTCCGCCGGGAAGGGCCACGCCTCCCGCCGCCGCGCCGGCGGAGGGGAACGCGGTCGGCCGCGGCGACGGGGCCACGCGCCGGCCGGCCGGGGGACCAACGTCCGGGAGAACCCCCCGACCGGCCCCGGGTGCCGGCACCGCCGGCCGAACCCCGACCACGCCCTGGGGCCGGCCCGGGGGCTCCTGGGAGAGGCGACGCCCGGCGCCGGCGGAAGGAGCGGATGGGAGGTCGGCCGGCATGGGCCGCACCGTGAACCCGCTCTCCTCGGCCATGCGCAGCACCGCGGGCTCGGCGGAGCGGATGGCCACCCGTTTCCCCAGACGGGTGGCGTACTGACGGAGAAGCTGGAAGTTGAAGCGGCTCTGGGCGAAGCGCGAACGCGCCGGCAACACCAGCTCCACGTCGTCGTGGGGCACCTGACGAAGGCGCTCCACGAGGTTGGGGACGTCCTCGTCCGCCTCGACGACGATCGGGTCCACCGCCATGGCTCTGGCTCACCTCCCGGCCGAGGTCGCGGCCGCCGGCCTCGCACCGGGCTCGGGGACCGGTGCGGTCCCCCGGCGGGAGCGCCCGTTGCCCCGGACGCCCGCCTCCGGCCGGCCTCGCGCCCTCACGCCCTCATGCCCTTCAGGACGCCTCGCATCACCGAGCTGACCTGGTCCCGCTCCTCGCTCTCCACCCGGAGGGCGTGGCTGGCCAGGCCCATGGGGCCGACGTCCTGGGCCGAGGTCAGCTGGCCCGTCGAGTCCACCACGCCGCGCACGTCCCCGGGGCCGAGCAGGTAGGCGCGCGGCTGCTCGGCGAAGGGCAGACCTTCCGCCCAGACGGCCCTGCCCAGCCCCTCCATCAGCTCGGGCAGGAGGCTGCCACCGCCGCAGACGAAGATGTCGGGCGGCAGCACCTCCCCGCGGGCCAGCTCGCGCAGGCACAGGGCGAGCGCCTGGAGCAGGACCTCCACGTCGGTCATCAGCAGCTGGGCCACCACGTACTCCTCGTCCGGGGCGAGCAGGCCCTCCGAGTGGCGAAGCTTGCGCGCCTCGGCCTCCTGGTAGCTCAGTCCCAGCTCGGAGGCCAGCCGGCGGGTGAAGGTCTGGCCCCCCAGGTTGAACCGGCGAACGCCCTCGACCCCGCCGCCGCGCAGCAGCGCCACGTCGGTGGTGCCGCCGCCGACGTCGACGAAGATCCCGCCCCGATCCCACAACTCGTCGTCGGCCGCCGCCCGGGCCAGGGCGTAGGGCTGCGACACCACCGCCGCCAGCTCCAGGTCGAGCTCTCGGGCCACCGTCTCGATGGCGACCACCTGCGAGGCCGGGGCGAAGGTGTTGAAGACCGTCAGCTCCAGGTTCCGACCCTGGAAGCCGATCGGACTGGTCACGGGATAGCCGTCGATCCGCACCTGGGTGATCGCCGACTGGACGAGGCGGACCTCCCCCACCTCCCCGTAGGCGCGCTCCATCTCCAGCAGGTGCTGGGCCTCGCGCAGCGCCCGGCGCTCCACCAGCTGGAGCATGCCCTTCAGCTCCGCCTCCCGCACCCGCTCGGCGGGATGCTCCCGCGGGTAGGTGATCGAGGAGGAGAAACCCCTGACCAGCTCGCCGGCGATGCCGACCACGGCCTGGCCCGGCACCGTGCCCGCCATGTCCTCGGCCGCCTCCAGGGCTCGGTTGCAGGCCTCCACCACCAGCTCCAGGTCGGCGATCGCCCCGCCCACCAGCGCGTCCGGGTGCTGGGGCTCCCGGCTCACGCCCAGGATCACCCCGCTGGTCGCCTCCCGCCGGATCACTAGGGCCTTGACCAGATCGGTGCCGAGGTCGAGGGCGGTGAAGTGGCGGTAGTAGTCGTCCCGGTTCTTGAGGAACCTGAACTGGGTCACCGCAGGACCGCCTCCAGCTCCCGGAAGGCCTCCGCGGCCGGTCGGGTCAGCCGGCCCTGGGCGAGCTCCGGCCGGCCGCCCCCCCGACCCAGCACCCGGGCCAGTTGGTGCGCGGGGTGGCGGGGGGCCAGGTCCCGCGAGACCTTGACCACGAAATTCGAGTCGCCGGCGACCGCGACCACCCCGCTGCCGCCGAGCGTCTCCAGGTACCGATCCGCCCAGCCGCGCAGGTCCTCCAGGCCCTGGGCCGGCACCTCCTCCGCCACCAGCGGCACGCTCGCCGGCCGCCGCCGCACGCCGGCGCCCCGGATCTGGCTCAGACGGAGCTCGTCGCGCAGCCGCTCCACCTGGCGCTCCGTCTCCCTGAGCTGCCGGCGAAGCTCCGAGACCCGCTCACCGACCTGCTCCGGGGCCACCCCGAGCAGGTGGCCCAGCTCGTCCAGCAGGGCGAGACGGCGCCGGACCAGGCGCTCCGCCGACTCGCCGACCACCATCTCGATGCGGCGCAGGCCCTGCCCGATGCCGGCCTCCGAGGTGATCACGGCCAGGCCAACGTCGGCCGTGGTGGCGCAGTGGGTACCACCGCAGAACTCGCAGCTCCAGTCCCCGAAACAGACCACGCGTACGCGCTCGCCGTACTTCTCGTCGAAGAGGTGGGTGGCGCCCGTCGCCACCGCCTGCTCGTAGGGCAGCACCCTGGCGTGGAAGGGGAGCGCCGCCCGCACCTGCTCGTTCACCCGGGCCGAGAGCCGCTCCAGCTCCTGCGGGCTCAGGGGCCGGTCCAGGGGGAAGTCGAAGGTGGTGTGATCGGGACCCACCCAGGAGCCCCGTTGCAGGTTGCGGCGGCCGAGCAGCTCCTCCAGCGCCCGATTGAGCAGGTGGGTGGCGGTGTGGTGCCTGGCGATCTGGCGCCGGCGGGCGGCGTCGACCGCGGCCTCCACCTCCTCGCCCCGACGAACGCGGCCGACCGTCACCCGGCCCAGGTGCGCCACCACCCCCTCCAGGGGACGCTGGGCGTCGTCCACCTGGATCTCGCCTCGGGGGCCGGTCAGCCGGCCGGCGTCGCCGATCTGGCCGCCCGACTCGGCGTAGAACGGCGTCCGATCCAGGTAGACCTCCACCTCCTCGCCCTCCGCGGCCTCCTCCAGGGGACGGCCATCCCGCCGCAGGGCCAGGACCGTGGCCCGCACCATCAGCTGGTCGTAGCCCACGAACTCGGAGCCGGGCAGCGAGCGGACGTCGGTCCAGTGGAACCGGCGGCTCCGCCGCGAGCGCCGACGCTGCTCGGCCATGGCCGCCGCGAATCCCTCCTCGTCCACACCGAGCCCTCGCTCCGCGGCCAGCTCCCGGGTCATCTCCAGCGGGAAGCCGAAGGTGTCGTGCAGCCGGAACGCCTCGGAACCCGGGAGCTCACCGCGGTGGCGCGCGGCCAGCTGCTCGAAGAGCTCGATGCCCCGCTCCAGGGTGCGGGCGAAGGCCTCCTGCTCGGCGGCGATCGCCGCCCGCACCTCGGCCTCCCGGCCGACCAGGTAGGGATAGCGGTCCCGCATCGCCGCCACCACCACCGCCACTCCGTCGGCCAGCGGCCTGCCCAGCCCGATCCGGCGCGCGTGCAGGGCGGCTCGCCGGATCGTCCGCCGCAGCACGTAGCCGCGGCCCTCGTTGGCCGGGAGCACACCGTCGGCGACCATGAAGGTGGCGGCCCGCAGGTGGTCGGCGACCACCCGCTCCGAGACCGACGAGCGCCGGGCGGCCGCGCCCTGCACGAAGGCCACCAGGGGCGAGAAGAGGTCGGTCTCGAACACGCTCTCCACCCCCTGGAGGATGGCCGCGATCCGCTCCAGCCCCATCCCGGTGTCGATGCCGGGTCGGGCCAGCGGCGGCAGGCTGCCGTCGGGTTGACGGTCGAACTGGGGGAAGACCAGGTTCCAGAACTCGAGGAAGCGGTCGCAGTGGTCCGGCCGGCAGTCGGGCTGCCCGCAGCCGTGCTCGGGTCCCCGGTCCCACCAGAGCTCCGAGTCGGGCCCACAGGGACCGAGGTCGAGCCCCCACCAGTTGTCCTCGTCCTGGTAGATCCACTCCGGGCGCACCCCGGTCTCGCGACGCCAGATCTCGCGCGCCTCCTCGTCGCTGGGATGGGTGGTCACCCTGATCCGCTCCGGGGGCAGGCCGAGGCCCAGGCGATCGTCGACCACCAGCTCCCACGCCCAGGGGATGGCCCGCTCCTTGAAGTAGGCCCCGGTGGGGGCGAAGTTGCCCAGCATCTCGAAGAAGGTCACGTGCCGGTCGGTGCGGCCCACCTGCTCGAGGTCACCGGTGCGCAGGCAGCGCTGGCACGAGGCCAGGCGGGGATGGGGCGGCGGCCGCAGGCCCTGGTAGTAGGGCTGCAGCGGCTGCATGCCGGCGGAGATGAAGAGGGTGGTCGGGTCATCCGCCGGTATCAGCGGCGCGCTCTCCAGCACGAGGTGATCCCGGTCCTGGAAGTGGCGCAGGAAGCGTCGTCTGATCTCCTGTCCGGTCACCGGATCTGGCACAGTTTAGAGCCTGGACGAAGGGGGGCGTCGGCCGGGCCCTACCCCGAGCCCAGCGATTCCCGCAGCTGCTCGAGGGCGGCCCGCTGGAGCCGGGAGACGTGCATCTGGCTGATGCCCAGCCGCTTGGCCACCTCCGACTGGGACATCTCGTCGAAGAAGCGCATGATCATGATCCGGCGCTCGCGCTCGTTCAGGTGCTGCATGGCCCGGGCCAGCACCTCGCGCATCTCCACCCGATCCAGGTTGGGGTCCTCACCCCCCACTGCCTCGCCGAGCTGGCGTCCGTCCTCGTCGTCGCCGCTCGCCAGGGTGGCGTCGATGGAGAGCGGGGTCAGGGCCGTGCTCATCTCCATCGCCTCCAGGACGTCGTCCGACGACACCCCCAGCCGCTGCGCCACCTCGGTCACGGTGGGCTGGCGGCCGAGCTCGTTCTTCATCTCCTCGTTGGTGCGGACCACCTGCTGGTGCAGCTCCTGGAGGCGGCGCGGGAACCGCATCGCCCACCCCTTGTCCCGGAAGTAACGGCGGATCTCGCCCAGGATGGTCGGGGTGGCGAAGGTCGTGAACTCGTTGCCCAGCCCGGGCTGGAAGCGATCGATGGCCTTGATCAGGCCCAGGAACCCCACCTGGACGATGTCCTCCAGGGGCTCGCCCCGGTTCTGGAAACGGCGGGCCAGGAAGTGGACCAGGCTCTCGTAGGCGGACACCAGCTGCTCCCGGATGCGATCTCGCTCCTCCGGGTCCCTGGACTCGTGATAGCGCTGATGGAGACGACGAAGCTCGTCCCGGGACGACGCGCCCAGCGCGTGGACGACCTCGCCTTCTCGCGCAGGTTGGGTTCCCACTCGGCTCAACTGATCAGGTACTTCACCATCCGATAACGGATGTGGCGGCTGGTGGCATCCACCTGGTGGCGAAAATCGTCCACGAAGAGCCGGATCATGTCCCGCGCCAGCGCCCGCGTCGCCTCCTCCAGCTCGGTGCCGGCCGCCGACGGCAGCTCCGGCGGCGACGAGGTCCTGACCTCGGAGCCGACCCGCTGCACGGGCAGCCCTTCCTGGGCGCCGGGCGCGATCGCCTCCACGTCCACCGCCAGCCCCCGGTTGGTGGGCGAGAACGTCACCTTGATGGTGGCGCCGTCGCCCCACGCCTCCGCCGCCGCCTCGATCACGTTGGTGCAGGCCTGCACCAGCGCGATCGCCAGCTCGTCGATCTCGTCGAGGCCGAAGCCGAGCTGACCGCCCAGGGAGGTGGCGACCCGCTTGGCGACGCCGATGTACTCGTCCCGGGCCGGGATCTTGAGCTCGGCGAGCTGGGAGTAGAGCACCTCAGGCATCCTCCCCCTCCGGCCCCTCCGGGCGCCGCACGGTCTCGGCGGTCTCGGCCAGCTCGCGACGCCGGCGCCGGGCCGCCTCGATCCCCTCCGCCATCGCCCGCCGCAACGGCCCCTCCGCCCCGCCGGCCATCCGCCGGGCCGAGCCGGTGAGCTCGATCGTGCGCGTGCGCAGACGCTCCACGCGCTCGTGGCCGGGCCCCGAGGCGAGGTATGCCCCGGCCACCAGGCCCAGGGCGAAGCCGACCACCACTCCCCACCCGAATCCGCCTTCCTTGTCACTCGCCATCCGGTTGACCTCCTGTCGGTCGTTCTTCGGGGCCTGCGAGCAGCGCGCGTACCAGACTCCGGACGCCGACCTTCAACCCGTGCAGGGCGGCCAGGGCGGAGAGCGAGCCCTCGTGGTACGAAGCCGCCGCCGCCCGGCCCAGCCGGGCGGCTCCTGCGCCTCCGGCGCGGAGGGCCAGGTTCACCCCTCCCGCGATCTCGTTCACGTTGCCCAGGCCGTCGCGCACCTCCGGGGTCACCTCTCGAATCGCTTCATCCGCTGCGAGCAGGGTGTCCTCCAGCACCACCAGCACCCGGTACAACCGCCTCAAGACCAGGCACAGTGCCACTGCCACCAGCAGCGCACCGACCCCGAGTGCGAGCCAGAGGAAATCCAGAGAACTCATGTATCAACTACCCTCAGCGACGGCCCGGTCAAACCCGCCGGGAACCACCGTCCCGCGGGAGGCGCAGCTAGGGGAATGGTAGGCGGATGCGCCCGGCCAGGGGCTGCAGCAAGGCGGCGAAGGCCAGCGCCGGCAGCAGGTTGGCGGAACCGAGGTCGACGCCGGGCAGCCCCAACCAGGCCCAGACCTGGCCTGCCAGCACGCCGGCCAGGCTCAGGGTCAACGCCGCCAGGAAAGGGGGCGGGACCCCGGGCCAGAAGGTACGGAACAGCTGGGCCACGATCAGGGCCAGCAGCACCCCGACCACGAGCCCGGCCAGCGGGCCGTCCCACATCGCCGGCACGGCCTACGGCGCTGAGCCCGAGGTCCGCGGCCGTCCGACGGCCTCCAGCGCCCCTCCCGGTTTCGGCCCCGCCTCGGCCTCGACGCCCGGGCCCGCCCCTCCGGAGGACCGCCACGGCCCGACCACGGACCACGGCTCACGACCCCGGCCAGGGGGGTGCCCGCGAGGGCGAGGGCGTTCGGTTGTCCTGAGACGGCTCAGGTGGGTCCCCTGCCCGGTGCTTTCCAGGTCCCGAACGGACGCCTCCCGGAGGCGCGGGCATCTGGGCCGCACCGGCGACCCCGGGGTCCCGATGTCGTAGCTGTTGGGCAACGCGCAGATGAGCCCTCGTCCCCGCCGGGCCATCACCATGCTACCGGGCCGGCCCCTCCCCGCCGCGGGCCGGGGGCTCGATCCGAAGATGCAGTTCCCTCAGCTGCGCCTCCTCCACCTCGCTGGGCGCGCCCATCATGAGGTCGACCATGCTCTGGGTCTTGGGGAAGGCGATCACGTCCCGGATGTTGTCGGTACCGGCCAGCAGCATGACGATGCGGTCCAGCCCGGGCGCGATCCCGCCGTGCGGCGGTGCCCCGTACTCGAACGCCTCCAGGAGGTGGCCGAAGCGGCTCCGGACGGTGTCGCGGTCCAGCCCCAGGATCTCGAACACCCGTTCCTGGAGCGCCCGATCGTGGATCCTGAGGCTGCCGCTGCCCAGCTCGTAGCCGTTGCAGACGAGGTCGTAGGCGTGGGCGCGAACCTCGTACGGCCGCCGCTCGATGAGCGGCAGGTCCTCCTCCACCGGGCGGGTGAAGGGGTGGTGGGCGTAGGTCAGGTTGCCCTCGGCGTCCTCTTCGAAGAGGTACATGGGGTGGATCCAGACGAAGCGCCATTCCCCCGCGCAGATCAGGCCCCGCCGGCGCGCCATCTCCTGGCGGACCAGGCCCATCACCGTCTCCGCCCGCCGGCGGCGATCGGCGGCGATCAGGACCAGGTCGTCGGGGCCGGCGCCGGTGAGACGACGGATCCCCGCCTGCTCGGCCTCGGAGAGGAACTTGTCCAGGGGCCCACCGGGGAACCAGGCCAGCCCCCCGCCCCCCGCCCCCCTGGCCAGCGTCACCAGCTCGTCGAGCTCGCGTCGGGTCATGCCCCGGCCGCCGGGGACGGCGAGCCCGCGCACCGCGCCGCCCGAGTCGAGCGCGGCCCGGAACACCCGCACCTGGGTGCTCGACAGCACCTCACCCAGGTCGACGATCTCGAGCCCGTAGCGGAGGTCGGGCTTGTCGGTCCCGTAGCGCAGGAGCGCCTCGCCCATGCTCAGCCGCGGCCAGGGCCGGGGCAGTTCGACGTCCAGGATCTCCTTCCAGAGGCGACAGATCCAGCCCTCGACCACCTCGAAGATGTCCTCCTCGTCGCAGAACGAGACCTCCAGGTCGAGCTGCGTGAACTCCGCCGCGCGGTCGGCCCGTAGGTCCTCGTCCCGCAGGCAGCGAGCGATCTGGTAGTACCTCTGGACGCCCGCGACCATCAGCAGCTGCTTCATCTGCTGCGGGGACTGGGGCAGGGCGTAGAACCGTCCCGGGTACAGGCGGCTGGGGACCAAGAAGTCCCGCGCCCCCTCCGGCGTGGCCCTGGTCAGGAGCGGGGTCTCCACCTCCCAGAACCCGCGCTCGTCGAAGTAGGCGTGGGTGATCTTGTTGACCCGGTGCCGGAGCTCGAGGATCCGCTGCATCCGCGGTCGCCGCAGGTCGAGGTAGCGGTGGCGCAGGCGGACGGTCTCGTCCGCCTCCTGGTCCCCCTCCAGCGGGAAGGGTGGGGTCTTGCTGGGGTTCAGGATCTCCAGCTCGCGGGCCAGGACCTCCACCTCGCCGGTGGCCAGGCCGGGATTCTCCGCCCCCGGGGGCCGGCGCCCCACGCTCCCGCGCACCCGCACCACGTACTCGGCCCGAAGCGAGGCGGCGAGGCGGTGCGCCTCGGGCGCGAGCGCGGGGTTGAAGACCACCTGGACCGCGCCCCAGCGGTCGCGCAGGTCGACGAAGACCAGCCCCCCGTGATCGCGCCGGCGGCCCACCCAGCCGTAGAGCTCGACCTCGCGCCCCACGTCGGTGGCGCGAAGCGAGCCACAGGCCGGAGCCGTGAAGCCGCTCACTCTCGGCCCTCGCCGGCGAGCAGGGTCGAGGGCACCGCCTCCGGGTCGCCGGAGGGACCCCGCCGGGACCGGAGGGCGAGCGGTAGATCCCCCCAGGCCGTCTCTCGCTGCTCGCCGCTCTCCATGTGGCGGAGCTGCACCACCTCCCGGCCGGCCTCGTCCGGATCCATGATCGCCACCCAGCGGTAGCCGGCCCGATGGGCGGCACGCATCTTGGCCCTGAGGCTGCGCGGGGAGTAGTCCACCGCGACCCGGACCGAGCCGCGCGCGATCCTGGCCACCCTGGCCGCGGCCGCGGCCAGCCCCTCCCCGTCCGGGAGCACCGCCAGCTCGGCCGGGGTCGGCTCCGGCGCGGCCAGCCCCTGGCCCTCCAGGGCCAGGATCACCCGCTCCAGGCCGCTGGCGAAGCCGGTGGCGGGCGTGTCCGGATAGCCGAGCGCGGCGGCCAGGCCGTCGTAGCGGCCTCCCCCACCCAGCGAGTTCTGGGCCCCGCCCAGGGATGGGTGCGAGACCTCGAAGACGGTCCGGGTGTAGTAGTCGAGGCCCCGCACCAGGTAGGGATTGAGCCGATACTCGAGGCCGGCCGCGTCCAGCAGCCGTCGTACCTCGGCGAAGGCCTCGCGGCAGGGCGGGCAGAGGTGGTCGGTGATGCGGGGCGCGTCCGCCTTGAAGGGCTGACAGCGGGCCGCCTTGCAGTCCAGCAGGCGCAGCGGGTTGACCTCCAGGCGACGCTGGCACTCGGGGTCGAGCCGATCGCGCAGCGGCCGATAGTAGGCCTTCAGCCGCTCCAGGTAGGCGGGCCGGCAGTCCCCGTCGCCGATGCTGTTCAGCTCCAGCGTGAACCCCCGCAATCCCAGCCCGTCCAGCCAGCTCGCGACCAGCTCGATGATCTCGGCGTCCAGGGCGGCGCCGCCGGGACCGAAGACCTCCACGTCGAACTGGTGGAACTCCCGATAGCGCCCGGCCTGGGGCCGGTCATGACGGAACATGGGGCCCAGCAAGTACAGTCGTCGGGGCTGCGGACCGGTGTCGAGCCGGTTCTGGAAGTAGGCCCGCACCACCCCGGCCGTGGCCTCGGGCCGCAGCACCAGGTGCGAGTCGGGCTCGGCGCGGGAGTGCACGAGGTAGATCTCCTTGCGGACGACGTCGGTGTCGTCGCCCACCCCGCGCTCGATCAGCTCCAGAGGCTCGACGATCGGGGTCTCGATCTCCTGGTAGCCGAAGGCCTGCGCCACCCGACGGGCGGTGCGCTCGACCAGGTCCCAGGTGGCGCGCTCGGACGGCAGCACGTCCCGCACACCGCGGGCGGATCGAAGGGGCGAGGGAGGCATCGGTATCCGCCGAGTATAGGGAGAGTCCACCGGCGCCGGCCGCCGACGCCCGGCCCGTCCGACGGCCCCGGGAGCGGCTACAGGAAGGGGTTGTAGCGGCGCTCTTGGCCGATCGTGGTCACCGGACCGTGCCCGCTGAAGACCAGGCTCTCGTCGGGCTGGGTCAGGAGGCGTTCGCGGATGCTGCGCAACAGCTGCTCGCCGTCGCCGTTGGAGAGATCGGAGCGGCCGATCGACCCGGCGAACAGCGCGTCGCCGGTGAAGAGGGCGTTGCCGATCTTGAGGGTGACCCCGCCCGGGCTGTGGCCCGGCGTGTGCAGGACCTCGAAGGCGAGGGAGCCGGCGCGGTAGACCTCCCCGGGCCGCAGGGCCTCGACGTGGTCGAAGGCGGGTAGCCGGTGCGGGAACTCCCGGCGCATCGGGGTGCCGCGGGTGACCGTGTCCCGCTCGGCGTCGTGGACGGCGATGGGCACCTCCCCGAAGGCCTCGCGCAGCCGGCTCAGGCCGGCCACGTGGTCGATGTCGGTGTGGGTGAGCAGGATGGCCCGCACCCGCGCCCCGCGTCGCCGTACCAGGTCCACCATCAGCTCCGGCTCGAGGTTGGCGTCGATGACCACCGCGTCGTGGGTCTCCTCGTCCTCCACCAGGTAGGAGTTGGCGCCGAACTGACGATCGGCGGTGACCTCGACGTGGATGCGCTGCTCCTGCTGGCTCATCGTCTCCTGGGGCGGAACGGCACCGCTCAGCTCGCGGCCTCGCGGGCCACCATGTGGACGTCCCGGACCTGTTCCAGCTTCTCCATCAGCCGGGAGAGCTGGGAGAGGGAATCGATCTCGACCGTGGCCGAGACCACGGCCGTCCGGTCGTCGTAGACCTGCACCGAGGCAGCGGACATGTTGATCCGCTGCTCCGCGACCACGGTGGCGATGTCCCGGAGCAGCCCGGTCCGGTCCCAGGCTTCGATCTTGATCGCGACCGGATAGAGCTGGGAGACCTCGACGTCCCAGTCCACGGGCACCACCCGCCCGGCGTCGGGGCTGTTGATGACGTTGATGCAGTCGACCCGGTGGACGCTGACGCCCTTGCCCCGGGTCGTGTAGCCGGTGATGGCGTCTCCGGGGACGGGCTGGCAACAGGGCGCGATCCGGGTGAGGATGCCCCGCTCCCCTCGCACCAGCACCCGGGGCATGGGCCTCGCCTGGGGGATCAGGGGGATGGAGCGCAGCTCGTCGCCGTCCTCACCTCGGGCCAGGGCCATGCGCATCACCACCGCCCGCGGCGACAGATCGCCGTAGCCGAGCGCGGCCAGGAAGTCCTCGGCCGACTGGTACTTGTACTGGGCCGCGATCTCCTCCAGCTTGCCCTCGGGCAGCTGGGCCAGCGTCAGCCGGTGCATCCGGTGCAGCTCCTTCTCGAGCAGGTCGCGACCCTTGGCCACGTTCTCCTCGCGGCGCTGGCTCTTGAACCACTTGCGGATCCGCTCCCTGGCCGAGGCGCTCTTGACGAAGTTCAGCCAGTCACGACTGGGCCCGTGGGGGCCCTTCGAGGTCAGGATCTCGACGATCTCGCCGTTCTCCAGCTGGTAGTCGAGCGGCACCATACGGCCGTTGACCTTGGCCCCGATGCAGCGGTGTCCGACCTCGGTGTGGATGCGGTAAGCGAAGTCCACCGGGGTGGAGCCGGCGGGCAGGCTGATCACGTCGCCCCGAGGCGAGAAGACGAAGACCTCGTCCTGGAAGATGTCCACCTTGACCGCGTCCACGAAGGACTCGGCGTCCGTCACCTCCTTCTGCCACTCCATGAGCAGGCGCAGCCAGCTCAGCTTCTGGTCGAAGCGGGGGTCGCTGGCCCCCTCCTTGTACGCCCAGTGGGCGGCCACGCCGAAGTCCGCCACCCGGTGCATCTCGTGGGTCCGGATCTGGATCTCGATGGGCTCGCCGGTGTGGCTGATCACGGTCGTGTGCAGGGACTGGTAGCCGTTGGACTTGGGCATGGCCACGTAGTCCTTGAAGCGGCCGGGGAGGGGCTTCCAGAGCGAGTGCACGACGCCCAGGACGCCGTAGCAGTCCTTGACCGTCTCGACCAGGACCCGAAGCGCGAGCAGGTCGTAGATCTGGGAGAAGTCCTTGCGGTCACGGGTCATCTTCTGCCAGATGGAGTAGATGTGCTTGGGTCGCCCCGAGATCTCGGCCACGATCCCGATCTTCTCCAGCTCCCGGGCCAGGATCTCCCCCAGCTCCTGGACCAGCTGCTCGCGCTCCCGGCGCTTGCGGTTGACCCGGCGCACGATGTCCTGGTACGCCTCCGGCTCGAGCTGCCGGAAGGCCAGGTCCTCCAGCTCCCACTTGAGCTGGCCGATGCCCAGACGGTGGGCCAGCGGGGCGTAGATGTCCAGGGTCTCACGGGCGATCCGGCGGCGCTTGGGCTCCGGCAACGCGTCCAGCGTGCGCATGTTGTGGAGACGATCGGCCAGCTTGATCAGGACCACCCGGACGTCGTCCGCCATGGCCAGCAGCATGCGACGGATGTTCTCGGCGTGTCGCTGCTGATCGGATCGGAACTCGATCCGGCTCAGCTTGGTCACCCCTTCCACCAGCCGGGCCACGGCCGGGCCGAAGGAGGCCTCGACCTCCTCCAGGGTGAGGTCGGTGTCCTCGACGGTGTCGTGTAGCAGGGCCGCGGCCAGGGTGGGCGCGTCCAGGTGCAGCTCGGCCAGGATGGCGGCCACCTGCAGGGGATGCTCGACGTAGTCCTCGCCGGAGAGGCGACGCTGACCGACGTGGGCCTCCGAGGCCCGCTCGTAGGCGCGCTGCACCAGCTCGCGCTCCCGAGGGGCGAGATGCCCCGCGATCCGCAGGAGCTCCGAGATGCTCATCCCTGCGCCCTCACCATGTCACCGACCAGTTGTGTGATGTACCAACAGCCTACGAGCCGGAAGCGTTCCGCCCCGGGCCGCGCTCAGTAGGCCCGGGCCAGCACCACCCGCCGGCGCGCCGGCCGCCCGCAGACCAGGCAGCCGCCGGCCGGGGGCCGGTCGGGATCGAAGTTGCGGATGGTCACCCCTCCGGTCTCGTCCTTGATCCGGGTCTCGCAGGCCGGGTCCTCGCACCAGGGCGCCCAGACGAAGCCCGTGCCCCGGCGGTAGTGGTCCACCACCTCGGCCAGGGTGGCCAGCTCCTGCGTGTGCCGGTCGCGGAACTCGAGGGCGCGGCGGAAGAGGCGGGCCTGGAAGTCCTCCAGCTCCTCCTTCAGGCGAGCGTCGAGGCCGCCCACCGGCAGCTGCCGCCGCTCCCGCGTCAGCCGGTCGACGACCGTGACCCGGTCGGCCTCCAGATCCCGCGGGCCCACCTCGACCCGCAGCGGGACCCCTTTCAGCTCCCAGCGGTTGAACTTCTCTCCCGGGCGATCCTCGCTCCAGTCCACCCTCAGGCGCACCCCGGCCGCCTCCACCCGCGGGCGCCAGCCCTCGATGGCGGCGCGCACCCGCTCCCGGCCGGGCTCGTCCCGGAAGATGGGGACCACGACCACCTGCACCGGCGCCACCCTCGGAGGCAGGACCAGCCCGGTGTCGTCCCCGTGGGCCATGATCAGCCCCCCGATCAGGCGGGTGGAGATCCCCCAGGAGGTCGAGTAGCAGTGCTCGCGCCGGTTCTCGCGGTTGGTGAAGGTGATGTCGTAGGCACGGCTGAAGTTCTGCCCGAAGTAATGGGAGGTGCCGGCCTGGAGGGCCAGCCCGTCCTGCATCATGGCCTCGATGCTCTTGGTGTAGACGGCGCCGGCGAAGGTCTCGGCCCGGCTCTTGAGTCCGGCCAGCACCGGCATCGCCAGCCACTCCTCGGCCAGGCGCCGGTAGAGGTCCAGGATCAGGTCCACCTCCTGCCGGGCCTCCTCGGCGGTGGCGTGGAAGGTGTGCCCCTCCTGCCAGAGGAACTCGGCCGTGCGCAGGAAGAGCCGGGTCCGCAGCTCCCAGCGGAGCACGTTGCACCACTGGTTGGTGAGCTGGGGAAGGTCGCGGTGGGAGTGGATGTAGCGGCGGATCAGGGTGCCGATGATGGTCTCGCTGGTGGGCCGGATGGCGAGGCGCTGGTCGAGTCGGCCGTGGCTCCCCGCCTCGGTCACCCAGGCCACCTCGGGGGTGAAGCCCTCGACGTGCTCGGCCTCCTTCATCAGGAGGTCCTCGGGGATGAGGAGCGGGAAGTACCAGTTCTCGTGGCCGGTGGCCTTGATCATGTCGTCGAAGACGCGCTGGATGTGCTCCCAGAGCGCGTAGCCGTAGGGGCGGATGACCATGCAGCCGCGGACCGGGGTGTAGTCGGCCAGCTCGGCCTTGCGGACCACGTCCGTGTACCAGCGGTCGAAGTCGACGGACATCCGGGTGATGTCCTTGACGAACGACTGGGTCTCCGCGTTCTCGACCATCTCTGCCATGGTGTGGGGCTCCCTCGGCGGTGGGACGTTCGCCCACCGTGCAGGCCGGCCCGGCGGCCTGGTGTCGACTCCTACGGGTGCGGCCGGCAGGGACGGCCCCGGGCGTCCACCCTCACGCACCTCGGGCCTCGCCACCCGACCTCCCCGGCGGGTCGGGTCCGGACACGTTCGGCGCCGCGCCTGCTGGCTGCTGTGATCTGGGCCACCTGTGCTCCTCAGCGCCCGGCCGGGCGTTCTCCTCGGGGACGGCGGGGAGCGCGACCCCGGCCCTGCGCGACCACCGATTATGCGGGAGCGAGGGCGGGGACGGCAGCCGGGCCGATGGTCCCCGGACTCAGCTCGCGCCGGCCTCCGCCGAGGCCATGCGTTCGGCCGCGATCTGGTCGATCTCCTGCAGCAGGACGGGCAGCAGCTCCTCCTGCGGAACCGTCCGGTAGAGCTTGCCCTTGCGGAAGATGACGCCCTTGCCCCGTCCTCCCGTCACCCCGATGTCGGCGTGGCGCGCCTCCGCCGGGCCGTTGACGACGCAGCCCATGACCGCCACCGTGATCGGCACCCGCAGCCGGGCCAGGTGGGCCTCCACCGCCTTCACCGTCGGCACCATGTCGTACTCGAGCCGTCCGCAGGTCGGGCAGGCGACCAGGGTGGCGCCCTCCCGGCGGTAGTCGAGCGACTTCAGGATCTCGTACGCGACCCGGACCTCCTCCACCGGGTCGTCGGTGGCAAGCGAGACCCGGATCGTGTCGCCGATGCCCTCGGCCAGCAGGATGCCCAGGCCCACGGCGCTGCGGATGCTCCCGGCCTGGACCGGCCCCGACTCGGTCACGCCCAGGTGGATGGGGTAGGGGCGGGCCTGGGCGAAGAGCCGGTTGGCCAGGACGTTGGTCCAGACGTCGGTCGCCTTGAGGCTGACCTTGATGTGGCCCGGCCCGTAGTCCAGCTCCTCCAGGATGCGGCAGTGACCGAGCGCCACCTCGACCATGCGCTGGGCGGTGCGCAGGCGGTCGTCGCGGTTGACGGCCTGCTGCTCGCGCAGGTTCCGGTGCACCTCCTCGGGGAGCGAGCCGGCGTTGACCCCGATCCGGAAGGGGATGTCCCGTTCCCGGGCCGCCTTCACCACCCGCACCACCTTCTCCCGATCGGGGATGTTGCCGGGGTTCAAACGCAGGCCGTGGACCCCGGCCTCGATCGCCATCAGGGCCAGCTCGTGGTTGTAGTGGATGTCGGCGATGATGGGCAGCGGCGACTTGCGCACGATCTCCTTCAGCGCCTCCGCCGCGTGACGGTCGGGCACGGCCGGCCGCACGATCTCGCAGCCGGCGTCCTTGAGGGCGGCGATCTGCTCCAGGGTGGCGCGCACGTCGCGGGTGTCGGTCTTGGTCATGGTCTGCACGGCGATGGGCGCCGCGCCGCCCACCACCACGTCGCCGACGCGCACCGGGATCGACTTGCGTCGGGGCGGCAGCCCGCTCCGGGAGGGATCCTGCTCTGTCACGGGAAGACCGATCTGCGTCATCTCAACCCAAACTGCCCGCTGGCGATCCGCTGGACGTCCAAAACCGTGATGAACGCCATCAAGGCTAGCAGGGCGTACAGCCCCAGCCGCTGCACGGCCATCTCCCGCTCGCGATCGAAGGGGTGGCCGCGGAGCCGCTCCAGGATCACGACCAGGATCCGGGCCCCGTCCAGCGCCGGGATGGGGAGCAGGTTAGTGAGGCCGAGCGCCATGGACAGGATGGCGGCGATGCCCAGGTACTGGAGCAGCCCCTGGGCCGCCGCCTGGTAGGCGATCCACCCGAAGCCCACCGGCCCGGAGAGCCCGGCCGGCCCCAGCAGGCCGCCCGGGATCTGCCCGCTCACCACCTGGTAGACGCCCTCTCCGATCGCGACCGTCGAGACCACGGGAAAGGCCAGGCCGGCGCCCAGGGCCTGGAGCGGCGTGACCACGGCCGCGGTCTCGATGCCCACCAGATAACGCTTCGTGCCGGCGTCGTAGCGGGGGGCGATGGTCGGCGTGAAGGTCGATCCGTCGGGGCGCCGGACCACGAAGCGCAGCGGCCGGCCGCCGCCGGCCTGCTCCGCCCGCAGGATGTCGCTGGTGTGCACCACCGCTCGCCCATCGACGGAGCGGACGCTGTCCCCCGGCCGGATGCCCTGCGCGTAGGCCGGTCCACCCTGCTGGACGCCCACCACCTTGCCGGGATCCGAGTTGACCTGGGCCAGGCTCACGCCGGTCATGAGCAGCGTGGCCACCAGGAAGTTCACCGCCGGGCCGGCGACCAGGATGAGCAGCCGCTGGCGGGCGGGCTTGGCGTGGAAGCTGTCCGGGTTCGGGTCCTCGGGCTCGAGACCGGCCAGCCGCACGAAGCCCCCCAGCGGGATCAGGCGCAGGGCGTAGACGGTCCCGCCCCGCGCCCAGGAGACGATCCTGGGTCCCATCCCCACCGAGAACTCGTAGGCCGGCACCCGGAAGCGCTTGGCCAGGACGAGGTGCCCGGCCTCGTGCGGGATCACCAGGAGCAGGAAGATGCCCACGATGGCGGCCAGATGGGCGAGCGTGGTCACCGCCCCCATCGGGTCCGCTCCGCTCATGCCTCGACCTTACCGATCCTGGAGCGCACGTGCGCGCGGGCCTCGGCGTCCGCGGCCAGGATCTCGTTCAGGCTCGCCTCCCGGCCCACCTCCCCCGGCACCCGGCGATCACCGCG
>DASRBU010000448.1:0-2075 GCA_035653475.1 Candidatus Dormiibacterota bacterium
TGGTGATGCTGGCGACGGGGCTGGTGATGTACGTGCCCGCCCTGGGCCAGGCGATCGGCCTGCGCTTCTGGGTCCGCTCCGCCCACCTGGCCGCCGCCGCCGGCCTGCTGCTGGCGCTGGTGGTCGCGGTCGGTGCCCGCCGGGAGGAGCTGTGCGCCCTGGAGCGCGAGCTGAGCCACTGGCAGGACCGGGACCTGGAGTGGTTCCGGCGACCGTGGTCGCTCCTCCGGGGCGCGCCCCTCCCCCCGCCCGGGCCAGCGGGCCGGTTCAACGGCGGGCAGAAGCTGTTCGCCCTCCTGGCCGCCCTGGCCCTGGCCGTGCTCCTCCTCACCGGCATCCCCATGTACTGGTGGAGCTGGTTCGGCGCCCGGCTGGTGTCGCGGGGCCGCGACCTGCACCTGATCGCCGCCTTCGCGCTCACCGCCCTGCTGGCGGGTCACGTCTATCTGGGGCTGTTGGGACCACGGGAACGGCGGGCGACGGGCTCCGGCCCCGAGCGGACGTGAGCACGTCGGTCGCGCGGACCGACCCGCCCGGGCGGCCGCCCGCCGCCACGCTCCCTGCCGCCACCGGGAGGGTCGACCGGGGCCCACGCCGCCCGGGTCGGGTCACCGCCCGGCCAGTCGCTCGACCACCGGTGCCATCGCCTCCATCAGCTCGTCCCCGACCATCAGGTAGGAGATGCCCAGCTCCTCCCGCCAGCGCTCCAGGGTGGCGCACCGCTCCTCCACCGTCCCCACCAGGGCCGGGAAGGCCCCCATCCGGGCCAGGTCCTCGGCCGTGAGCCCCATCCGCAGGCGCACGTAGCCCGGCACCCGATCGCCGACCGCCATCAGGTTGAGGTTCAGCTCCAGCCGGTCGAACCGGTCGCCGGCCGCCGCGCGCAGCCGGGCCACCTTCGTCTCGACCGCGGCCCGGGGGTCGGTGGGCTGGACGGTCAGGGCCACGATGTCCGCCTCCCGGGCCGCGAGCCGGAGCAGGCGCGGACCGCCCGCGGCGATCAGGATGGGGGGCCGCGGTCGCTGCCGGGGCAGGGGCGCGATCGAGGCCCCGGCCACGGCGTAGTGGGCGCCATTGGCGGTGATCGTCTCCCCCGCCCACAGCCGCTCGACCAGCGCCACCGACTCGGCCAGGCGCTCCACCCGCACCCGGCCGGGGTCGAAGGGGAGGCCGAGCATCCGGTTGTCCTCCGGCATCGGGATGCCGGCGCCGAGGCCTAGCTCGAAGCGGCCGCCGGAGAGCACGTCCAGCGTGGCCGCGTCCTTGGCCAGCAGGACCGGGTTCCGGAAGTCGTTGGCGAGGACGTAGGTGCCGAGGCGCAGGGTCCGGGTCGCGACCGCGGCCGCGGCCAGGGCCGGGAGCGGGGAGAACGTGTGCTGCACGCGATCCGGCACCACCAGGCTGGAGAAGCCGAGGGACTCCGCGCGTCGGGCCTTCTCGACCCACTCCTCGCCGCCGCCGGCGAGGGAGGCGACGACGCCGAAGCGGAAGCGACGTGCCGTGCTCATGACGAACCTCCTTGCCGGTCCGGCGGAGCGGCCCGGCGAGCGCGAACCAGGATCGAGGCCAGCGCCGCGGCCACGGTCAGGATCCCCGCACCCCAGACGGCGGCGGCGGAGAAGCCCTGGACGAGCGCCTCGGAGCCGGCGCCCGGTCCCTGCGCGGCCAGGTCGGCCGCGGTCGCGCCGGCGGCGATCGTGTTCAGCAGGGCCGTGCCCACCGAGCCGCCCACCTGTTGGGCAGCGGTGACCAGGGCGGCGGCGACGCCTGCCTCGCCCGGCGGCACGCCCCGGGTCGCCAGGCCGAACGCGGGCACGAACACGCAGCCCATGCCCAGGCCGAGCAGGACCTCGGCCGGCAGCGCGCGGCTGACGTAGCTCGCGTCCGCGGTGGTCCGGGAGAGGAGCAGCATGGCGGCCGCCCCCACCAGGAGCCCGGGCACGACCAGGGCGCGGGGCGGGACCCGGGGCAGGAGGCGGCCGGCGAGGACCTGGGAGCTGAGCATCACGCTCGCCGACAGGGGCAGGAACCCGAGGCCGGCCGCGACCGGCGACCAGCGGAGCACGACCTGCAGG
>DASRBU010000449.1:0-11238 GCA_035653475.1 Candidatus Dormiibacterota bacterium
TCGGGCTCGTGGCAGTCTATACGACCGCGGCGCTGCTCGTCAGCCGGGGCGCCGGCCTGCTGGCCATGGCCGCCCTGGCCGCCGACCCGCTGTTCTTCCGCCAGTCGGTGACCCTGCAGGCCGACGGTCCGAGCGTCTGCCTGGCCCTGGCCGCGCTGGCGGCGGCGGCCCTGGCCCGGAGGCTCCGTGATCGGCCTCGCCCGCCCGGGGCCGGGCCAGGGGACGGGGCCGGACGGGGCGGCCTGCTGCCGGCGTGGTTGGCCCTGTTCGCCGGCGCCCTGCTCGCCCTGGCCGTGCTCACCAAGCTGCTGGCCGTGGCTGCCCTGCCGGCGGTGGGGGTGATGCTGGCCGCCCCCGGGGATGGCCGGACGCCCACCGGCGACCGCCTCCCGGCCGGTGGTGCGCGCCAGGGCCATGCCCTGCGCGACCTGGGGGCGGCAGCGGCAGGCGGATCGCTGGTGGCGGCCGCGGTCCTCCTCCCCTACGTCGACGCCTGGGGACCGCTCTGGCGGCAGGCCGTGGGCCTGCACCTCGGCGCCCAGGCGCTGAGCATCGGCGGCTTCACCCCGGGCGACGCACTCCCGGAGCTCCCCCTGCTGGCGCTGGGCCTGGCCGGGCTGGCGGTGGCGGCTCGTCGAGCGCCGGCGCTGGCGGCCGCCGGCGGCTCCTGGGTGATGGCCGCGGCCCTGCTCCTGGCCCTGCACCGGCCCTTCTGGCCACACCACGCGGTGGTGCTGACCGCCCCCCTGGCCCTGCTGGCGGGCGGGCTGGCTCCGCGGCCGGAGGCGATGCCGGCACGACGCCTCGTCACCGCCGCTCTGGCCCTGGCCGCGATCGCGGCCTGGACGGCCTCCTTCGCCCACGTCCGTGCGCTGCAACAGCCGCCCGCGACGCGGGCGGCGGCGGTGGCAGCGCTGAGATCGGCGACCGCGCCCGGCGAACCGGTGGTCACCGACGACCAGTTCACCGCCGCCCTGGCCGGCCGCAGCACCCCGCCGGAGCTGGTCGACACCTCCGAGGTGCGGGTGGTCTCCGGAGACCTCACCGCCGACCGGGTCGAGTCCATCATCCAGCGCGATCGGGTCCCGGCCGTGCTCCTGGCCACCGGACGGCTCGACCGCCTGCCCGGCTTCGAGAGCTGGCTTCGGGGCCACTTCCCGGTGCGCCGTGATCTCGGTCCCTCGGGCGTCCTCTACCTGCGGCCGGAGGGGATCTCCCCCGGCCCGGCCGGGGCGGACGCCGGACGCTGACCGGATCGGAGGTCGAGGGAGGGCCCTCCGGGCACGCGGCCCGCGGGGCCGAACCCCCGCCGGATCGAGCCTCGGCCCGGCTGGGTGAGTCCCGGCCGGAGCGGCGGAGGGCGGGATCGGCTCCACCCCCTGGGGGCTCGAGCAGCTCCGGCTCAGGCTCGGGCTAGCGGCCGCGACGGCGCCGGTGCTAAGCTCCACCATGACGTGATCGGCGGATCGCGGATCTGGCACTACTTCGCGTTTACCGGGCCGGCGGGAGGCCGGAGCCGGACGAAGTAGCGCCCCCCTCGTCCCCGCTCCGCCCGCCGGCCGCAGTGCCGCAGGGGGCGGAGTTCAGCAGACAAAGGAGACGAGGTCGTTGGTGGAGCTGGAGAAGGCCGAGGTCACCCAGCGGCGCACCGTATGGATCGGGAACCTGCCCATCGGCGCTGGCCGTCCGGCGGTCATCGCCGGGCCCTGCGCGGTCGAGCCCGGGTACGTCGAGCAGGCCACGGCCCTGGCCGGCACGGGAGTGGACGCGTTGCGCGCCTGCGTCTACAAGCCCCGAACCCGGCCCGAGAGCTTCCAGGGCATGGGCACTGAGGCCCTGCCCCTGCTCGCCGAGGCCAGGCAGCGCACCGGCCTTCCGCTCATCTCCGAGGTGCTCTGTCCCGAGGAGGCGGAGCAGCTCGGCGAGCACGTGGACGGCTACCAGGTGGGTGCCCGCAACATGCAGAACTTCCGGCTGCTGGAGGCGCTGGGTGAGCTCCGCCGCCCGGTGATCCTGAAGCGCGGGTTCGCGGCCACCATCGACGAGTGGATCGGCGCCTCCGAGTACCTGCGTCGCCGCGGCAACGACGCGGTGGTGCTGTGCGAACGCGGCATCCGCACCTTCGAGCCGCGCACCCGCAACACGCTGGACCTGAGCGCGGTGGTGGTGGTCAAGGAGCTGACCGACCTGCCCGTCATCGTCGACCCCAGCCATGCCGCGGGCCAGGGCCGGTGGGTCCCCGCGCTGGCCCGGGCGGCGCTGGCGGTGGGCGCCGACGGGCTCCTGGTCGAAGCCCATCCGCAGCCGGCCGCGGCCTGGTCCGACGCCTCGCAGGCCATCGACCTGGAGGCGCTGGCGGGCCTGGTGCGGAGCGCCCGGCAGGGCCGGGGCACGAGTTGACGCTACGCTGCCGGCCCCGGCGCTTGCTACGATCGAAACGTGGGCCGAAGCGCTCGTCTCGCGGTCGGGATGGCGGCGGCGCTCCTCCTCTCGAGCTGCGCGACGGGCCACGAGGTGATCGAACCGCCGGGGCAACCCCAGGATCTCAGCGGCGCCGCCGTGACGTTCGTGCTCAACGGCCGGCACTTCGCCCTGGCCGCGTTCGCGCCCCCGGCGAGCATGGTCCTGGTCGAGACCGGGCCCCTGTTCTTCTGGGTGACGCCGAGCTCCGCGGTTCGGTACCTGTTCCTCCAGGACGTGGTCGGGGGCCGGCCCACGGGGACCCACGTCCTGCGCATCAACGCCGGGGGGACGACGGACTACGAATACACGCTGAGCTGGGACCACTGAGGGCACGCCCCCCGGCGGCCGCAGCTCGACCCGAGGCCGAGGCCCGGGCTCGGAACCGCAGCCGGCGGTCGGGACCCGGGCCGGCGACGAGGGCGTCGGGGCGAGCCCCCCGGGTCAGGGCTGCATCCCTTCCGCCATCCACTGACGGAAGCGCTCGATCTGGTCCTCGGACCAGGGCAGGTCGCAGGGCATGTCCCCCGCCTCCAGCCGTTCCAGGATCGCCTCGGCGTGCTCCTTGACGTCCTCGTAGTTCCAGAGGTCGAAGGCGAACTCCATCTCGCTGCGATCGAACTCACGGAACAGCGGCTTGATGTCCTGCTCGAAACCAGCCACGACGCACTCCTTGTCTGTCGATTCCCTCTACGGCTTCTTCAATCCTGGTCCCGCCCTCGTCCACCCCGGCCGGGCCCGTGACGCGGGCCGGAGGCGCGGCCCTACCTCCGTATCCGCTCCAGGGCCCGGCGGACCAGGACCCGGGCCAGGTGGCGCCGGTACTCCGCGCTGGCGTTCAGATCGCTCGGCGGCTCGGTGCCCCGGTCGGCCAGGGCCGCCGCCTCGGCCGGCCCCGCCCCTCCCCGCAGCGCGGCCTCGGTCTCCACCGCCCGCAGCGGCGTCGGTCCCATGTTGACCAGGGCCACCTTGGCCCCGCCGTCGGCCTCGACCACGGCCACGCCCACGATCGCCCAGTCGATCGAACGCCGGTTGAACTTCTGGAAGGCCCAGCGTCGGCCGCCGGCCCTGGGCACCCGAACCTCGACCAGCACCTCGTCCGGGGCCAGCGCCGGCTCGAACGCGGAGCGGAAGAAGTCGCGGGCCGGGATCAGCCGCTCGCCACGGGGACCGTAGACGACCATGGTCGCCTCCAGAGCCACGATCACGGCCGGCAGGTCGGCCGCCGGGTCGGCGTGGGCCAAGCTGCCCCCGATGGTGCCGCGATGCCGGACCTGCGGGTCGCCGACGAAGCCGGCCGCGTAGCGGACGAGGGGCGCCTCGCGCTCCAGCAGGGGCGAGGTCTCCAGATCGTGGTGGCGGGCCAGGGCGCCGATGGCGATGTGGTCGCCGGCGTCGCGAACGTAGCGCAGGTCCACCAGCCGCCCGATGTCGACGAGCACCGAGGGGGTGGCCACCCGCAGCTTCATCAGGGGCAGGAGGGAGTGGCCCCCGGCCAGCAACTTCGCCTCCTCGCCGTGACGGACGAGGAGGGAGACCGCCTCCTCCACGGTTCGCGGTCGCGCGTACTCGAAGGGGGCCGGGGTCATGGCTCGACCCCTCCCCCCGACCGGGCCACCTCGAGGACGGCGTCGACGATGCCCTGGTACCCCGTGCACCGGCAGAGGTTCCCCTCCAGGCCGCGACGCACCTCCTCCTCGGTCGGATGGGGATGCTCGGCCAGCAACGAGACCGCCGCCATCACCATCCCGGGCGTGCAGTAGCCGCACTGCAGGGCGTGGTGACGCTGGAAGGCGGCCTGGAGGGGATGCAGCCCGCCTCCGGGCCCGGACAGCCCCTCGATGGTGGTCACCTCGGCACCGTCGGCCTGGACGGCCAGGACCGTGCACGACTTCACCGACTGACCGTCCAGCAACACCGTGCAGGCGCCGCAGGAGGTGGTGTCGCAACCGACGTTGGTTCCGGTGAGGCCGAGACGCTCGCGCAGCAGGTGCACCAGCAGGAGCCGGGGCTCGACCTCCAGCTCCTGGTGCCGGCCGTTGACGGTCAGGGCGATCTTCACACCGCACCTCCGGTCGCCGTCTGCATGGCCCGCCAGACGCGCTCCGGCGTGAGCGGCATCTGCAGGTCCCGCACCCCGAGGTGCGAGAGGGCATCGATCACCGCGTTGACGACCGCCTGGGGGGCGGCCGTGGCCCCGGACTCGCCCAGGCCCTTGGCCCCCAGCGGGTTGACCGGCGTGGGCGTCTCCACGTGGTCGAGCTCGAAGCGGGGCATCTCCGCCGCGCTCGGCACCAGGTACTCGGCCAGGGTGGAGGCCAACGGCTGGCCGCTCTCGCTGTAGCTCACCTGCTCGTACAGGGCCTGGGCGATGCCCTGCGCCACCCCGCCCATGACCTGACCTCTGGCCATCAGAGGGTTGATCACCACCCCGCAGTCGTCCACGCCCACGTAGCGCTCGACGGTCACCCGGCCGGTCTCCCGGTCCACCCCGACCACGCAGCAGTGCGCCCCCGAGGGACAGGTGGTGAGGCTGGGCTCGTAGAAGGCCGTCACCTCGATGCCCGGCTCCAGGTCCCCGAGCTGGGTGGGCCGGTAGGCCTTGTTCGCCACCTCCTCCCAGCCCAGGCCGCGATCCGGGGAGCCGCGCACGAAGAAGCGGCCATCGCGCAGCTCGACGTCCTCGGGCGCGGCCTCCAGGAGATGGGCCGCCACCCGCGTGGCCTTCTCCCGGGCGCGCAGGCTGGCCCGCCGCACCGCCTCCCCGCCCACCGCGATGGAGCGGGACCCGAAAGTTCCGATGCCCTCCTGCACCACGTCGGTGTCGCCGTGGACGACCTCGATCCGGTCCAGGGGCAGCGAGAGCACGTCGGCCGCGATCTGGGCGAAGGCGGTCTCGTGACCCTGCCCGTGCGGCGAGGTGCCCACGGCGAGGGTCACGGTCCCGTCCGGGTTGACGCGCGCCCGGGCCGACTCCCAGCCACCCAGCATGCCCAGCCCCTCCATCATCGCCGAGGGACCGACGCCCCCCAGCTCCACGAAGGTGGAGAAGCCGATGCCCATCAGCGGTCGCTCGGGGTCCTCCCGCCGAGCCGCCTGCTCCCGACGTAGCCCCTCGTAGTCGATCATCTCCAGCAGCCGGCGCAGGGCCTTGTCGTAGTCGCCGGAGTCGTAGGCGAAGCCCAGGTGGGTGGTGTGGGGGAAGGCGTCGGCGGGCAGGAAGTTGCGGCGCCGGACCTCGATCGGATCGACGCCGGTCTCGTCGCTGACCAGGTCGACCACGCGCTCGATCAGGTAGGCGGCCTCGGGTCGGCCGGCGCCCCGATAGGCCGCGACCGGGGTGGTCGTGGTCGCCACCGCTCGATAGCCCGTCACCACGGTGGGGATGCGGTAGCAGCCGGCGCTCATGACCATGGTCAGCATGGGCAGCCCCACGGCGTCGCCGGGGTAGGCGCCGGCGTCCTGGGTGACCATCACCCGCAGCGCCAGGATGCGCCCGGAGTCGTCGAAGCCGACCTCCACGTCCTGGACCTGCGCCCGACCGTGGGTCATGGCCACCAGGTTCTCGCTCCGGGTCTCCACCGCCTTGATGGGCCGGCCCAGCCGGCGGGAGAGGAGGGCGGCCACCACGTACTCCGGGTACCAGCTCTGCTTGGCCCCGAACCCGCCGCCGACGTCGGGCGCGATCACCCGGATGCCGCGGTACGGCACCGCCAGCAGCTGACTGAGCTGACCGCGCACGAAGTGGGCCGACTGGCAGCTCGCCCAGACGGTCAGGCCCTTCGGGCCCCAGTCGGCCACTACCCCGAACGGCTCCATGGGCGCGGGCGCGCAGCGCTGGTTGACCAGGCGCAGACGAGCCCGTCGGGGCGCCGCGGCCAGCTCGGCCTCGGCGTCACCGGCCGGCGGGACCTCCGTGTACACGTTGGACCCGTGCTCCGGAAAGAGCAGGGGCGCTCCCTCCGCCAGGGCCGTCTCCAGGTCGGGCACGGGCGGCAGGGGATCGTAGTCGACCGCCACCCGGGCCACGGCGTCGGCCGCGAGGTAGCGGTCCTCGGCGACCACCACCGCCACCGGCTCGCCCACGAACCGCACCCGGTCTCGGGCCAGCGAAGGGCGCTCCAGGCCGGGCACGGCGGTCGGGATGGGCGGTAGCTCGGGCAGGTCCCGGGCGGTGAAGACCCCCAGCACCCCGGGGATGGCGCCGGCCGCGGTCCCATCGATGGCGCGAACCCTCGCGTGCGCCTCGACGCTGCGCACGAAGGCCATGTGCAGCATGCCGGGGAGCTGCAGGTTGTCGACGTAGGTGCCCCTGCCGGTGAGAAGGTTGGGGTCCTCCTTCCGAACCACCGCCGCTCCCACCATCGAGGTCATCGCATCCTCCTCCGTGCGCAATGATCAGCGAACCGCGGCAGCTTATTAGATTGGCCCGAGGATACGGGCGTCAAGCGGGACGCGAGCCGGCCGCGCGCAGAGGCGGCGTGGCCGTGGGCCGGAGCGCCGGAACCGGGGTCGGGGTGAGCGGGAGCGGAGGCGAGGCGGAGGGGGAAGCCGAGGGCGAGGGGACGGCCGTGGGCGTGGAGGTGGGCACCGGCGTGGCCCGGGGGGAGGGCGAGGGGCTGGCCGAGGGGGATGGGGACGGGCTGGGCGTGGAGGCGGGCGTGGGCGGAGGGGTCGGCGCGGGGAGGGGCGGCTGTAGCTGCTGGACCTGGGGAAGGTCGGCGGGCGGCGGCGTGCGGGGAGGGGCGGGCGGGGTGGCCAGCACCAGCGCGGCCGCCACCGCGGCCACGATCGCACCGGGCACCCCGAGCCACGCCGCCGAGGCCAGGCTGAAGCCGGGTCGCTCCCCGGTGGTCTGGGCCGAGCGCAGGAAGGCGCGTCGGAGGGGGGTGAGCTTGATGCCCTCGGCGGCGAAGCTGGCCCAGGGCGCGCTGGCGTAGAACGCCGCCAGCCACAGGAGCAGGAGGGCGATCACGACCGTGCCCAGGGAGAGCGCGCTGACCGGCATGGCGATCGCCGCCACCACGGCCAGCGCCGCGAGCAGCGACTCGGCACGCGAGGAGTTGATCGCCTGCCAGACGGACCGCCCCTCCCGGCGCTTGGGCGTGCGCAGGAAGGCCGCCTGCCGCCGGATCAGGCCCCGCAGGCAGGCCAGGGTCACCACCCAGCTCAGGGCGAACCAGCAGCGCATGCAGCGCACGGCGTCCCCCCAGCTGCAGCCGGCGGTGGTCCGGATGGCCCAGAGGGCCCTGCCCAGGCCGGAGATCAGGAAGAGGAAGGGGACCAAGGCGAGCGGCCCCACGATCTCCCGCACCGGAAGGCGGTGGTGCACGACCGTCGCCGCCGCCGTCAGCAGGAGCAGCAGGGCGAAGACGGCGGTGAGCAGATCGCCGAACCACTGCACGCTGCCCAGCAGGTAGTGGATGCGCTGGGCCGTGGTGAGGCGAAGGCGGTGGGGCCCGAAGGGCAGCAGCTCCCGCCAGTGCAGGCGCAGGATCTGGATGCCGCCCAGCGCCCAGCGAAACCGTTGCTTCTTGAGCCCGTCGAAGCTGAGCGGCATCAGCCCCTGGCCGTAGGGCACGGGGACGTACACGCCACGGTAGCCGGCCCCCAGCATGCGCAGGCTCGCCTCCGCGTCCTCGGTCACCGTCTCGGTGCTCCAGCCCCCGATCCGGTCGAGCACCCGGCGCCGGATCAGGCCCATGGTCCCGGCGAAGATGATCGCGTTGCGGTTGGCCCGGGCCGGCATGGTGATGTCGAAGAAGTAGCGGTAGCTGTAGAAGAGCCCGCGCAGGTAGGGGTCGTCCTCCCAGTCCCGGTAGTCCTGAGGGGTCTGGACGAAGGCGACCTCGGGGTCGGCGAAGTAGCCCACGGTGTCCCGCAGCCAGTCCGGCCGGACCACGTAGTCGGCGTCGACGATGCCGATCAGCTCGACCGTGGGGGGCAGGCGCCGGGTGGCCTCGTTGAGCGCCCCCGCCTTGTAGCCCGGCCAGGGTTCCAGGTGCATGAAGTGGAACCTCGGCCCCAGGCGGGCGCACAGACGCTGGAGCGGCTGCCACACCTCGGGATCCCTGGTGTTGTTGTCGACCACCTGCACGATGAAGTCCGGGTAGTCGAGCCGGGAGAGCGAGACCAGGGTGCGGAAGACCACCTCGACCGGCTCGTTGTAGGTGGGGACCTGGATGGCCACCGTCGGCCGGTAGCGGTCGTCGAAGCGGGGCGCCGGCACCAGTCGCCGGCTCAGGACGTCCAGCACCTCGAAGGCGTAGGAGACGGTGAGCCCCAGGGCGAAGACCTCCAGCACCAGGAGCAGGGCCGAGCCCCACCAGACCACCGGCCCCAGGGGATCGGCGGCCGCCTGGAGCATGGAGTAGACCAAGTAGGCCAGGCCGGCCAGGACCACCCCGACCATCATCAGCGAGGCCAGGTAGCTCCAGCGCCGTAGCCAGAGCCGTGCCCCCAGGGCCAGCACCAGCGCCAGCACCGCCATCGACTGCGCCGCCGCCCGATCCCCCGAGACCAGCACCACGCCCCCGCCCGAGCCGGCCGCGGCCAGGGCCCCCAGGGGAAGGCCCAGCCAGGCGCGCGCCCGCACCGCGCCCGGCACCAGGACGACCAGGGCAGTCGTGGCCAGCGAAAGCAAGGCGAAGAAGGCCAGGAGCTCCGCGATCACGGGCGGCCTAATCCTAGAGCAGGGTCGAGGACCGCCATCCCCTCCCGGGCGGGCGGCTCGACCGCTCGACCTCCGGCGCCGCCGGGCCCGGCTACACCCCGGCCTCCGCCCGTCGTCCCCCCGGGGCGGCCCAGCCGGGGATGCGGTTCAGGAACTCGTCGTCGGCGGGCTGCTCGGGCAGCACCTTGTGGGGGTTGAGGATGCCCGCGGGGTCCAGCAGCCCCTTCAGGCGGCGCATCAGGTCCACGGCCGCCGGGCCGTGCTCCGCCTGGGCGTGGTCGCGCTTGAGCACGCCGAGCCCGTGCTCGGCGGAGATGCTGCCCCCCAGCTCGATGGCGTCTCGGAAGATGCGGGCCGCGGCCCGGCTGACCAGGTGTCGCTGGTCGTCCCGGAAGCGGATGGTGGGATGGAGGTTCCCGTCGCCGGCGTGACCGAGGATGCAGATCTCGAGCCCCGTCTCCTCCTCGAGCCTGCGCACCCGGCGCACCATCTCCGGGATCGCCCCGATGGGCACGGCCACGTCCTCGGCGAAGTGGTGGTGGCGGCTGGCCATGAGGATCTTGCCGAAGTTCCGGCGGGCGTCCCAGAGCCGATCCCGTTCCAGGCTGGACTGGGCGATCCGGTCGTCCACCCCGTCCAGGATCTCGACCATCCGCATCAGCTCCTCCAGGACCGGCTCGGGCTGGTTGCCGTCCTGCTCCAGGATCAGCGCTGCCTCGACCTCGGGGTCGAAGCCGGCCGGCAGGCGGTCCCGGACCAGACGCAGGGTGGCGCGGTCCATGAGCTCGAGGGCGGCGGGCAGGTGGCCGGCGGCCATGATCCGGGCCACCGCCGCCGCCGCGTCCTCCACCGTGCGGAAGGTCACCATGGCGGTGGCCCGGTGGCGCGGCAGGGGCACGAGCTTGACCACCACCTCGGTCACGATCCCGAGCGTGCCCTCCGAGCCCACGAACAGGTGGAGGAGGCGGTATCCGGAGGACCGCTTCCGCAGCCGGCCGCCGAGCCGCAGCACCTGGCCGTCCGCCAGCACCACGGTCAGCCCGGTCACGTAGTCCGCGGTCACGCCGTACTTGACGCAGCGCAACCCTCCGGAGTTGCACGCCACGTTGCCGCCGATCGTGCAGAGCTCGACGCTGGCCGGGTCGGGCGGGTACATCAGGCCGTGGCGGTTGGCCTCCTCGTCGATGTGGGCCGTGATCACGCCGGCGCCCGCCACCGCCACCGTGTTGGACACATCGATCTCGAGGTGGGTGAGACGATCCAGGGACAGGACCACCCCTCCGGCGAGTGGCACCGGGCCCCCGACCAGGCTGGTGCCGGAGCCGCGGGCCACGACCGGGGTGCCGGTCGCGGCGCAGATGCGAACCACCCCGGCCACCTCCTCGGTGCCGGCGGGACGGACCACCAGCAGCGGCTCGTGCTCCATGAAGGACGCGTCGTGGGTGAACTCCTCCGCCTCGCCGCCGTCGATCACGTGCTCGGTCCCGACCACGGCGGCCAGACGCCGCCTCAGCCGGTCCACGGCGCCCCGGCCGGGGGCACGCCCCCCGGCGTCTCGCACCGACCGCCCAGCGCTGGTTCCGCGTTCCACTGAGAACCCTCCCGTACCCGGCCGCCCTCCGGCCGCCCTCCCGTCGATGATGCCACCGACGCGGGCTCGGGCAAGTGAGCGCCCGGGCCGCCCCCGGGCCGGGCCGCTGGACTAGGATGACGCGGGGTGGGAAGGACGGATCCAGAGGCGGGCCCGGCCGGGGTCACGGAGGCGGCGCCCGGCGGCACACCGGAGGGGGGCGCCCTCGGCCCTCCGCTGCCTCCCTCGGAGCGCGCCCACGCGCTCCTCCCTCGCCGTCTGGGCTGGGGGGAGCGGCTGGGGGCGGCGCTGAACGCCGCCGTCCTCGGACGCGGGCGCAACCCCACCCCCGACTTCCTGCTCGGCTGGGGCCACCCGGGGACGACCTCGGGCCCGGTGAGGATGCCGCTCGGCCTCACCGACCTGGCCCACCGGCGCCGCCCGGGAGCCGTGGAGCGCGCCCGTCGCGCCTGGCGGGCGGGCGACTACCTGCGACGCCTGGAGACGGCCATCGTCGAGCCGCGCCTCCAGCGAT
>DASRBU010000450.1:0-4385 GCA_035653475.1 Candidatus Dormiibacterota bacterium
AGCGCGGCGCAGGATGGCCGTGCAGGAGGAGCGTCGATGACCGACCGTGAGCTGATGACCGCGGTCCAGGAGGCCGGAGCGTTTCGAACCAGGAAGGAGGCCGAGCAGGCCGCGGCCGCGGTGCTGGCCGAGCTGGGCGCCTCCCTGAGCTGGGGAGAGGCGCAGCAGCTGGCCGCCCGGCTGCCCGGGCGGTTCGGCCGGCTGGTCCGGGAGCAGTCGTTCACCACCTCCATGGGGAGGTTCACGCCCGCGGTGCTGGTGGCCCGGATCGCGGAGCGGGAAGGGGTCGACGCCGACCGCGCCCGCCACGACCTGGCTGCCGTGCTGGCCGCCCTGGCCCGCCTCCTGCCCTCGGGCCTCGGGGAGCGGCTGCGGGCGGAGGTGCCGGCGGCGTTCGAGGTCAGGGCCGAGGCGCGGGTGCACCGCGGAGTGTCCCCCGCCGCACCCTCCCCGGCTCGGTGACGGACGCCCCGGCCGGGGCCTCACGCCGAGGGGCCGAGGCGTCCGGCGACCTCCTCCAGGGAGCCCTGGACGTCGATCGCCGCTCCCGACGCCGGCAAGAGGCGGGGGGTCTTGAGGCCGGTGCCGGTCACCAGCACCACCGCCACCTCCTCTCGCCCCACCAGGCCCTGCTCTCGGGCCCGGATCAGCCCGGCCAGCGCGGCCGCGCCGGCCGGCTCCGCGATCACCCCACCCCGGCGGGCCAGCAGGTCGATCGCCTCCAGCATCTCCCGGTCCTCGACCGCGACCAGCCCCCCAGCGCTGGCCCGCACCTCCTCCACCACCCGGGCTCCGGCCACCGGACGCCCGACCGCGATGCCGTCGGCGACGGTGTGCGGCTCGACCGGCTTCACCGGCGTGCCGGTCTCGAAGGCGACCTTGACCGGCTGGCAACCGGCCGCCTGCACCCCGATCAGCCTGGGGAGACGGGAGGTCGCCCCGCAGGCCCGCAGCTCTCGAAAGCCCCTGGCCAGGGCCCACAGGGTCGGCCCGTCGCCGACCGGCGCCAGCACCACGTCCGGAGGCCGCCGTCCCAACTGCTCCCAGATCTCGAAGGCCACTGTCTTCTTGGCCTCCAGGGTCAGCGGGTTGAGCCCGGTGTTGCGGTCCAACCACCCGAACTCGCGTGCGGCCCGGCGGGACAGCTCGAAGGCCGCCCCGTATCCCCGGTCCACTCGGACCACCGTCGCCCCCGCCAGCAGCATCAGGCGCAGCTTCGACTCTTCGACCCCGGCGGGGACGAAGATCACCGCCCGTAGCCCGGCCGCCGCCGCCCCCAGGGCCAGGGACACGGCCACGTTCCCGGTCGAGGCGCAGCTCACCGTCTCGACCCCGGCCCGCAGGCCATGCTCGAGCACCAGGGCCGTGGCCCGGTCCTTGTTGGAGCCACTGGGGCCGCGGCTCTCGTCCTTGAGGTGGAGGTTCGGCGCTCCCAGCGCCCGGCGCAGCCCGGGCGGCGCGAGCAACGGCGTCCCTCCCACCGGCAGCGGGTAGGCGATCGGGCCCCGGTCCAGGGGCAGGAGGGCACGGTAGCGCCACATCGAGCCGACCTCCCCGGGCGCGGGCACCAGCCCCGGCCCGTAGTCGTAGATCAGCTCGACCAGCTCTCCCTCGGCGACGGGCTGGAGGGCTCGATGGCCGGGGACGGGCCTCGTGGTCCCGTCCGGCCCGAACACCACCGCTCCGGTGACGACGCCCATCTACCCACCACCTCCGGTCAGGCGGAGCGCCAGGGCGCCGTAGCCGGCGGCGCCCCGGACCAGCTCCCGAAGCTCGACGTGCTCGTCCACGCGGTGGGCCAGCTCCTCGGCGCCGGGGCCGAAGCCGACGGTGGGGATGCCCAGACGGCCGGCGGTCCCGCTCCCGTTGGTGCAGAAGGCGTAGTGGGTGAGCCGGGGCTCGATGCCGACCGCCTCCAGCGCCTCGGCCGCGCCGGCCACGATCGGAGCGGCGGGGGAGAGGTACCAGGCGGGGGCGAAGTTGGGGGCCACGATCCGTTCGCCGGTGTAGGTGGTGAAGTCGTCCTCGGCGATCCTGACCGTGACCCCGGCCCCGGCGCGGGCGGCGACGGCCTCCGCCGCCCGCCGCACCGGCTCCACCACCGCGGCCTCGGTCTCGCCCGGAAGCGTGCGACGGTCGTAGGTGGCCAGGCACCGGTCGGGGACCACCGAGAGCCCGGGATAGGGGCGCGACAGGACATCGGTCAGGACCAGGACGCCACGGCCCAGGACCGGGTGCGAGGGCGCCTCCAGCCCGCGCAGGGCGACGACGACGTCGGCCATCACCTCGGCGGCGTTGACGCCCAGCTCCGGACGGGAGGAGTGGGTCGAGCGTCCCGCGACCTCGATCACCAGCTCCGCCCGCCCCCGCTGACCGATGGCGAGCCCGAGCGAGGTGGCCTCGCCGATGACCACCAGATCGGCCCCGACGCGGGTCGCCACCAGGCTCGCGGCCGGTCCCTCCACCAGCTCCTCGGCGACGCTGGCCGAGACCACCACCCGACCCTGGCGCAGGCGGTCCCGGATCGCCGCCACCCCGTGGATCGAGGCGGCCAGGGGGCCCTTCATGTCCATCGCCCCGCGGCCGTAGAGCCGGCCATCGGCGATCTCGCCGTCGGGGCGGTGACGCCAGTCGCCGGGCTCGGTCACCCCGACCGTGTCCATGTGCGCGTCGATCAGAAGGCACGGCCCCGGCCCTGCGTCGAGGGTGCCGATCACGTTCCCCACCGGATCCCGCTCCACCTCGAAGCCGAGACGCGCCATCTCCGCGGCCACGCAGGCGGCGACCTCGCCCTCGGCCCCGGAGGGGCTCGGGATCGAGACCAGGCGGAGGGCGAGGTCGACCAGCGCGTCGGCATCGACCGGGACCTCGATCCGCCTCACCGGCTCACCTGCCGGCGGCGGACGACCCTCCCCGGCCGCGCTCCCGTCGGCCGCCCGTCCCGGTAGACGGCCTCACCGGCCACGGTCACGAGCTTTACGCCGGGCGGACTCAGGCAGGGGTCGTCGTAGGTGGCGACGTCGACGAACCGCACGGGGTCCAGCAGCACCAGGTCGGCCCGCAGGCCGACCTCGATCCGGCCGCGATCGTCCAGCCGCAGTCGCCGGGCGGCGCGGGCGCTCAAACGGGCGACCGCCTCCTCGACCGGCACCAACCGCTCGCGCAGGGCGAAGCGTCCGAGCACACGGGCGGCGGTGCCGTAGAGCCGCGGGTGCGGTCGCGGCCCGAAGATGCCGTCCGATCCCACCAGGGCGAGCCGGTGGCGGAAGATGGCGCGCGTCGTGGTCTCGGAGGCGTAGTGGTCGACCATGGCCACGTCCAACGAGGTCTGGGCCATGAGGTCGAGCGCCGCCTCGAACGGGTCCCGCCTCAGATCCTCGGCCACCTCGGCCAGCGAGCGACCGACGTGGCGGGCGGCGTCTCCGGCGGCCTGCACGATCACGATGTTCTCCGGCCCACAGGAGGCGTAGATGTTCTCCCAGCTGCGCAGCCCGTCGCGGACGTCCTCGACCATCCTCGCCCGCTGATCGCGATCGGCGAGCCGGCCCAAGATCGCCTCGGCGCCGCCCTCCTGGGCCCACGGCGGCAGCAAGGCGCTGAGCATCGTGCTGCCGGCACCGTAGGGGTACTGGTCGAAGCTCAGGTCGACCTCGCGGTGGGCGCGGTCGATCAGCTCCAGCAAGGGCTCGACCAGTCGCTCGTCGCCCATGACCTTGAGGTGGGAGATGTGCAGCGAGGCCCCCGACCGCCTGGCGACCTCGACCATCTCACTCACAGCTTCCACGACACCCGACCCCTCGTTGCGCACGTGGGGCATCAGGGGCACCCCGAAGGCCGCCGCCTCCTCGGCCAGGGCGACCAGCTCGTCGGTCCCGGCGAAGAGCCCGGGCAGGTAGATCAGCCCGAAGCTCAGGGTGCGCGCCCCGGCCTCCAGCCCCCGCCGCACCTGGCCACGCATGGCCCGGATCTCCTCCGGTGACGGAGGGCGGTTGGCCGACCCCATGACGTGGTCGCGGACGGCGTTGTGGCCGACCGAGAGCACCAGGTCGGTCGCCGGCCTCGTCGCCTCCAGCGCCGCCGCGTACTCCTCCACCGTCGTCCAGGGCCACGGCTCCGGACCGGGTCCCTCCAGCGGCTGCAGGTAGAGCCTTCGCGCCTCGGCCCGGGCCGGGTCCACCGGCGCCGGCGCCAACCCGTCCGGGTTGATGACCTCGGTCGTGAACCCCTGGGCGATCTTGGGCTCGAGCACGGGGTCGCGGAACGGCTCCAGGGCGGAATGGGCGTGGAGGTCGATGAAGCCCGGGCAGAGCAGCAGGCCGGTGGCCTCGATCACCTCCCGCGCGGTCCCGGGCAGATCGCCCTCCACGGCCGCGATCGTCCCCTCC
>DASRBU010000451.1:0-3148 GCA_035653475.1 Candidatus Dormiibacterota bacterium
GGAGGCCGGCCTGCGCGCCGTCCTGGCCTACGAGTGGGAGGTCAAGTCGGGGCAGATCGACCCGGCCCTCGGCCTGGAGGTGCTGCTGGCCCGGCTCTAAGCGGCGGGACGAACGCGCCGCCGGCCGGCGTCGCGGCACCCGCTCCTGCGGAGGCCGCGGACTACCGCCTCGGGGCGGCGGACTCGGGGTTGCCCGGCCGGCGGGCCGCGTTGAGCCGTTTCATCAACCGGGCCTTGCGCCGGGCCGCGTTGTTGCGATGGAGCACGCCCTTGGCCACCGCCCGGTCCAGGGCGGAGATCGCGGCGACGGCCAGGCTCTCGGCGTCCTCGGCGTCCTGGGCGAGCCCCCGCCGGAACTTGTTGATCCTGGTCTTGACGGCGGACTTGATGGAACGGTTGCGTAGCGCGCGCCTGATGCTGCGCCGAGCTCGCTTCTTCGCGGACGGGGTGTTAGGCAGCGGTCGACCTCCAGCAGACGGTGGACCGGTTCGGATTCAGCACGAGGCTAGGATTATAGGCCACATGCCGGAATTCGAGCTCGAGGGCAGGCGCCCGCGCGTGCACCCCGACGCCTTCGTGGCCCCCGGCGCCGTGCTCATCGGCGACGTCGAGGTGGGCCCGGGGGCCAGCGTGTGGTTCGGCGTGGTGTTGCGCGGGGACGTGGCCTCGATCAGCGTCGGACCCGGGAGCAACCTCCAGGACAACGCGGTGATCCACTGCGCCCGGGGGTTGCCGACCGTGATCGGGGCGGAGGTCACCATCGGCCACGGCGCCTGCGTCGAGGGCTGCGTGATCGAGGACGGGGCCGTGGTCGGCACCGGGGCGGTGATGCTGCAACGCTCCCGGCTCGGGGCCCGGGCCATGCTGGCCGCGGGCTCGGTGCTGGTCGAGGGGGGTGAGGTCCCTTCGGGGTGCCTCGCCGCTGGGGTGCCGGCAGCGGTGAAGAAGCGGCTGGCCGGCGCCTCGGAGCGCTGGGTCGAGCGGACCGCCGCCCACTACCGGCACCTCGCCGAGCGCTACCGGACGGGCCTGCGTCCGGCCGGCTGAGCGGGGACGGCGCCGTGACCGGCCTCCAGGCCCTGGCCCTGCCGGCCCATGCCAAGCTCAACCTCGAGCTCGAGGTGCTCGGCCGCCGCCCCGACGGCCGGCACGAGGTGCGCACCCTGCTGCAGGCCGTCTCGCTCCACGACCTCCTGATCGTCGAGCGCGCTGCCGACACCAGCCTTGAGGGAGGAGTCGAGGTGGACGACCTGGTGCTGCGGGCGCAGCGGGCGCTGGAGTCGGCGGTGGGCCGTCCCCTGCCGGCGCGCTTTCGCCTCCTGAAGCGCATCCCCGTTGGAGCGGGACTGGGGGGCGGCAGCTCCGACGCGGCTGCGGCCCTGCGCGCCCTCCGACGTCTGTACCGGCTCGACTGCGACCTGGGGCCGGTGGCGGCCGCGGTCGGGGCCGACGTCGCCTTCTTCCTGACCGGGGGGGCGGCGGTGGCCGGGGGGAGCGGTGAGCGGCTGTCCCCGACCCGCCCCTGGGAGGGGTGGTACGTGCTGGCCTGGCCCGGCTTCGGGGTCTCCACGGCTCGGGTCTACGCCGCCTGGGACCGGGTGGGAGGCGATGGCGACAACCAGCTCACCCGCGCCGCCCTCACCGTGGAGCCGCGACTGGCAGAGTTCGTGGCCATGCTCGGGGCCGGCTGGCGGATGACGGGCAGCGGCTCCGCCTTCTTCCGGGCCTTTCCGGAGCGTGGCCCGGCCGAGCGGGCGGCGGCGGCCCTGCGCGGGTGCTGGACCGCGGTGGTCCGGGCGGTGGACGCCTGGGGGCCGGACTGATCGCGCCATGATCGCCCCGATCGAGCGAACCGACCTGGGGCCGGTGGGTGGGGCCTCGACCCGCCCGCCGTCGGGCCGGAGCCGGTGTGGTGCGGTGCCCTTCCCGGTCCGGCATCGCGGTCCGGCGAGTTCCGCCCTCCGGCCCCGGTGGGAGCTCGGTGGGGAGTGCGGGAGGTCCCGGGATCGGTCGCGGGTCCTGCCCGGTGCGTCGCGGGGTCGTCCCGGCACCCGAGCCGGCGGAGGAGGTGCACCCGCTGGCGTGACAGGCCCCCCCGGCCCTGCCCGTCTGCCCACGGCCCGGACGGCTGCCGGGCAAGAGCCGATCCCGGGACCCCGGGTGATCCCCGCCGTGAGGATCTGAGGCCATGCGGCGGACGATCGCGGTCCTCGCCGGCAAGGCCACGCGCACCCTGTCCAGGGCCAGCGGCCGCGGCGGGGGGACGACCTTCCCCGGGGACGTGGCCCGGGCCATCGACCCCAACGTCCTGCGCCGCCTGGCCCGCGACCTGCGCCAGGGGGCGGTGCTGGTGACCGGCACCAACGGCAAGACGACGACCGCACGGTTGATCGCGAGCCTGCTCGAGGGCCTGCCGGCGCGGGTGGTGGCGAATCGTACCGGCTCGAACCTCATCTACGGGGCCACCGCGGCCGTGGTCGCCGACGCCGGCCTCGACGGCCGGCTCCGCGCCGACTGGGGGGTGTTCGAGATCGACGAGGCCACCCTCCCGACGGCGATCGAGGAGATCCGGCCCCGGGTGGTGCTGGTCGGCAACCTCTTCCGCGACCAGCTCGACCGCTACGGCGAGCTGGAGAGCCTGGCCCGGCGCATCCACGCCGCCCTGGACCGCCTGCCCTCGCCGGCCACCGCGGTGCTCAACGCCGACGACCCGCGGGTGGGGGAGATCGGGCTTGCCCTCGCCGCTCCGCCCCTCTGGTACGGGCTGGAGGACCCCCGGGTGGCGCTGCCGGAGCTGCCGCACGCGGCCGACGCCCGGACCTGTCCTCGCTGTGGGGCGGCGCTCGAGTTCGCGACCGTCTACCTGGGCCACGACGGCGTGTACGCTTGCCCCAACCGGGACTTCGCCCGTCCCCGGCCCGACCTCGCAGGCACCGAGATCGAGCTGGAGGGTCTGGAACGGGTGCGGCTCACCGCCGGCGGGGTCCGGCTGGAGCTGCCGCTGGGCGGCGTCTACAACGCCTACAACCTGCTCGGGGCCTTCGCCGTGGGCACCGCCCTGGGCCTCTCGCCGGCCTATCTGGCCGAGCGCCTACGCACGGTGAGCGCCGCCTTCGGCCGGCAGGAGCGATTCGAGCTCCAGGGACGG